>JBEGJG010000303.1:0-2770 GCA_041184705.1 Candidatus Eiseniibacteriota bacterium | reverse complement strand
GCCCGCCTCCGGTCCGGCCGATACCCCCTCGGTAGCCCTCCCCACCGGTCCCTGCCCGGAGCCCGACACCATGCGACCGAACCCGCTCTCCCCACGAGCGTGCTCGACCCCGCCCGCGCACTCGCGTGCGCGCGGGGCGGGTCTTCCGTGTGCGAGCCGGACCGGTCGCCTCGAGGTCCGCTCGTGATCCCCCGCCCCGGCCTGCGTGCGCAGATCCTCGTGCTCACCGCGGTGCCGCTGCTGGCCCTCGGCGCGGCGGTGCTGTGGTTCGTGGACCGTGGCGTGTCGGCGAGGAGCGAGCAGGCGATCACCGAGGACCTGCGTCGGGCGGCCGGTGTGTTCGAGGACATGCTCGCGGCCCACTCCGACGAGCTCGCCATGACCGGCGCCATCATCGCGCGCGACCCGCGCTTCTCGGCGGTGCTGGCGCTTCCGCACACGCGCGACGACGCCGGCTACCGCGCCACGGTCGAGAGCGTCGCCCGCGACTTCCGGCAGCTCGCCGACCCCGACCTGTTCGAGATCGTGGACGTGCACGGCGACCTCGTGACCACCTCGGGGCGTCTGCGCACGGGGCCGACCGAACGCGGCACGCTGGCGGCTGAGGCGCTGGGAGGACGCGCGGGGCAGCGCGCGCTCGTGCAGGACGGTCGCCATCTGCTCGTCGTGACCACGCCCGTCACCGCCGACGGTCGCGTGGTGGGCGCACTCCTGCTGGGGCGCGAGGTCTCGGGAGCGCTGGCGAGCCGACTGCGCGAGCTCACCGACAGCCACGTCTCGTTCCTCGAGGGCGACGCCATCACACGCACCACGCTGGGCGACGAGGACGCGCACCGCGTGGCTCGCGCGCTCGCTGCGCGTGCGGCCACCGATGGGCCGGTGCTCGAGGGCGGCTGGATCGCGTGGGCGCGCCCGCTGCCCATGTCGGGCCCCGGGGCGCGTCAGGTGTACGTGTTGCAGCGCTCGCTCGCGGCCGAGACCGCGTTCCTGCGCTCGGTGCGCGGGCACCTCGTCGAGATCGGCGTGGCCCTGCTGCTCGTGCTCGCGCTGGCGACCTCGTTCCTCGCCGGGCATCTCACGCGTCCCATCCGCCAGATCGTGCGGGCCGCGACCGCCATGGAGCGCGGGGACTTCGGCGCCCCCGTGGACCGCGCCCGCCGCGACGAGTTGGGCACGCTCGCCGCGCGCTTCGACGACATGCGACAGCACCAGCGCGAGAACCTGCGCTCGCTCGCCGAACTGGCGCGCGCCAAGAGCGAGTTCATCGCGGTCGCCTCGCACGAACTGCGCACCCCGATCAGCGTCATCCGCGGCTGGGAGGAGATCCTGCGCACCGGGGCGCTGGCGCCCGGCGCGCCGGGGTTCGAGTCGTGCCTCGATGCGATCGCCGATTCGTGCGGCAAGCTCGAACGCATCGCCGAGAAGGCCACGCGCATGGCCGAGGCGAGCGACGCCACCTCACTGCCCGCCCCCACCACCAACGAGGTCGAGCCGCTGCTCGACGAGGCGATCGAGAGCGCGTGTGCGATGGCGCCGAACCGTGCGGTCCGCGTGCGCGCCGAGGTCGGCCCCGAGGCCCGGCACGCCGTGCTCGACCGCGCGCTGGTGCTGCAGGCGATCGAGCAGCTGGTGCAGAACGGTATCCGCTTCACGCCCGACGGCGGCTCGGTCGAGGTGGTCGCCATGGGCGACGGGCCCGACCTGCACGTCGAGGTCCGGGACACCGGCATGGGCATCTCGGCCGAGGTGCGGCGACGTCTGTTCGACGAATCGTTCGTGCCACGCGACTCGCGTCATCACCACACGCCGCGCGGGCTCGAGTTCGCGGTCCCGGGCATGGGCATGGGTCTCGCGCTCACCCGTCGCATCGCCGAGAGCCACGGTGGCCACGTGCAGGTCCAGAGCGAGGAGGGCCGCGGCAGCGTGTTCACCCTGGTGCTGCCGGGCGCGCTCGCCGAGGCCTCGCCGCTCGCCGCCTCCGACGACGACCCGGACCTCGCCGCGGCCGCCTGAAGCCTCCTCGGCGGTTGTGGACGTGCGCACGCTCCTCTAGGCTCGCGCCATGTCGCTCGCCCGGGTCCGCCGCGAATACCACGGTCGCACGCTCACCGAGGCGCGCGCGCCGGCCGACCCCATCGTGCTCTTCACGCGCTGGCTCGCTCAGGCCCTACGAAGCACGAACCCCGAGCCCAACGCCATGACGCTCGCCACCGTGGACGGGCGCGGCCGACCCCGTGCCCGCATGGTGCTGCTCAAGGACGTGGGCCCCGAGGGCTTCACGTTCTACACCAACCTCACGAGTGCGAAGGCGCGCGAGATCGCGGCCCGCCGCGACGCGGCCATGGTGCTGTTCTGGCCCGAGTTCCACCGCCAGGTTCGCATCGAGGGACGACTCTCACCGGTGAGTGCCGCCGAGGCCGACGAGTACTTCGCCCTGCGCCCCCGAGGGGCCCGTCTGGGTGCCTGGGCCTCGCCCCAGAGCCGCGTGCTCGCCTCGCGCAGCGTGCTCGAGCGCCGGCTGGCCGCGATCGAGCGCCGGTTCGCCGATCGCGACGTGCCGCGGCCGCCGCACTGGGGTGGCTACCGGCTCACGCCTCGCGCGATCGAGTTCTGGCAGGGCCGCCCGAGTCGCCTGCACGACCGGCTGCGCTACACCCGCCGCTCGACCGGCTGGGTGCGGGCACGCCTCGCGCCCTGAGGCCCCCGCTCAGCGCTTGACCCGCGGCCCGTGGCGGGCTTTGCTCCCCGACGTCCTGCCCCTGTGCCGGCC
>JBEGJG010000302.1:0-3525 GCA_041184705.1 Candidatus Eiseniibacteriota bacterium | reverse complement strand
CCTCATGCGTCCCTGGTCGCTCCTCATCCGTTCCGGCCGCGCGCTGGCCGCCCTCGTCCTGCTCGTCACGTTGGTGACGGGGGAGTGGGCCGATGCGCGCCATCACATGGCCGACTCCGGGTGCAGCGAGCACCATGGAACGACGCCGTCTCCCGAGCGGGACGATTGCACGTGCACCGGACTGCACGTCACGACCGTGAGCGAGGCTGGGCCGACGATCGCCGCACCGGTCGTCGCGTCGCGCGATCGGGTCGAGACGGTGGTGAAGCGCGCGACCACGCGCGTCGTCCGCCGTCCCTCCGCACCGCGCGCCCCTCCGCAGGCCTGACGACACCCGGGACGACTCTGGTCGTCCCCGTTCCTGCGACCGGGTGCCCGCGCACCCGTCGTGTGTCCCGTTCATTCGCGTGCCTCGCCACGGCGGGGTCGCAACCTGCCCACGGAGTCCGACCCATGCGTTCCTGGATCCTCTCGTTCGTCCTGCTGCTGTCCTTCGTGCCCTCGCTCGTGCGTGCGGCGACCACCAATCCCGACATCTCCGTCATCGGTCAGCCGCGCATCACGTGGACCGACGACGCGCGTGGTCGCGCGCTCCACGACCGGCTCGACCCGATCGCGCGACGCGACGACCGGTGCGGCGACCGCGGGTGCGGCCTCGCTCACGGTCGTGACGTGCAGTCCGGTGCACGTGCAATCGTCGCGCACGGGCGAAGGCGTCGTTCCGTGGTGCTCGCCGCACCGCGCATCGGCCCACTCCCCCGTCACCAACGTGACGAGCAGGACGAGGGCGGCCAGCGCGCGGCCGGAACGGATGAGGAGCGACCAGGGACGCATGAGGGCGATGAGGGTGCGTCGGGCCCCGGGGAAGGTCAAGCCGGGGGCGCCGGACGCCCCAGTTCCACACCCAACTGACCGAGGAACGCCCGCAGGAACGCCGCACGGCGCTCGGCCTCGGCGCGGCCCGCCTCGGTCCGCATGGTCGCGGGCAGGCGCAGCAGCTTGGTGAAGAAGTGGTCCACCGAGTAACGGGCGTCGTCGAGCGCTCGTCCCTCGGCCCACGGGTCGTCGCCGTGGAACCACTCCCCTCCCATGCGCACGCCGGTGGAGACGCAGCGCAACAACCCGATCGCCCCCACCGCCTCGAGTCGGTCGGCGTCCTGCAGCGCACACCCGAGCGGCGAGGTGGGGATCGCACCCCGCGAGAAGCTGTGGTCGCGGATCGCATCGGCGATGCGCTCCACGGCCTCGGGCGCGAATCCCAGTGCGGGCAATCGTCTGTGCGCGAGTTCGGCGCTGCGCGTACTCGCGAGTGCGCGCTCGGGCGAATCCTTGGGCGGGTTCACCGCGTCGTGCAGCAACGCCGCGGCGATCGCCTCGCGGGCGTCAACGTCATCGCCGCCCAGCACCATCGTCCAGTGCGCCACGCGGAGCGCATGCGCGACGTCGTGAGTGGGGTCGGGACAGGCGCCGTCGCGCGCACGCGCTTCGGCGAGCAGCGTGGCGAGCGCGGGGTCGGCCGCGAGTCGTCCGGCGATGTCCGGCACGGGACGCTCGCGGCCCCCGGGAGCGGCTAGAGCCGCTCCACGAACTGCCCGGTGCGCGTATCCACCTTCACGCGATCCCCCTCCTCGATGTACGGCGGCACCTTGATCTCGAGACCGGTCTCGAGGATCGCGGGCTTGGAGGTGTTCTGGACCGCGGCACCCTTGATGTTGGGCGTCGTCTCCGTGACCTTGAGTTCGACGAACATGGGCGGATCGATGCCCACCACGCGACCCTCGAAGTACTGGGCGCCGATGATCATGCCCTCGGTGAGGTAGCCGGCGTTCTCGCCGAGCACGTCCTTCGAGAGCTCCACCATCTCGTACGACTCGGTGTTCATGAAGTGGAAGTCGTCACCGGCCTTGTAGCTGAACTGCAGCTTGTGCTCGTCGAGCATGGCGCGCTCGAGCTTGTCGTCGGTGGCGAACCGGATCTCCTGGTTCGACCCCGTCTCGATGTTGACGAGCTTGGCCTGGACGAAACCGCGCAGGTTGCCGGGCGTGCGGTGGATCATGGACGCCACGCGGTGCGGCTTCCCGTTGTAGAGGACGAGATGGCCGACTCTGAGATCGGTCGCGACGATCACGACGGACTCCTGTGGTTGACGGGGGTGGCCGGGGGCGCGGACGGGATGCCCGGGCCCGGTGGTGGCCACCGGAAGGGGCACCGAACGCGGTCAGGCCCCGATGACAATGCGGCCGAGGATTGTGCCGCAGGCCCCGCGTCCGCGTCCAGTCCGGTGGCCGCGCGGTGTCGCGGGCGCGCTACCAGCGGCTGCGGGCCACCGCAGCGCGCAGTTCGGTGGCGCTGCGGGCCACGCCCGAGCGCATCACCCACTCGATCCGGCGCAGGTTCGCGGCGTCGAGCCGCGGGTCGGCGGACAGCACGAGCAGGTCGGCGGACTTGCCCTTCTCGATCGTCCCGACCTCGCCGAAACGTCCGAGCGCGCGGGCCGCATCGCGCGTGCCCGCGATGAGCACCTCGAAAGGCTTCATCCCGGCGGCCTGCAGCGCGACCAGTTCGGTGTGGTAGGCGGCCCCGTGCGGCGTGAGCGGGTTGCCGGCGTCGGTGCCCACCACCACCGGGATGTTGTTGCGCCGCACGAGCGTGAGGTTCTCGGCCAACTGCTGAGCGATGCGCTCCGTCTCCTCGACGCGCGACGGCGGGTTCGCGCCGAGCACGCGCCTCGCCTCGCTGGCGGTGAGCGCGATGCGTGCACGCGTGAGCGAGTCCACCGCCCCGAGCGGGTCGTCGAGTCGCGGCGCCAATCCGGAACGCGCCGCCTGCGGCAGGCGCGCGTAGCCGTCGGACGCGGTCAGCGTGGGGCAGTAGAACGCACCCGTCGTCTTGGCGAGCGACAGGAACTCGACGTCCAGCGCGCGGTCCTGCACCCCGCGTGCGAGCAACTTCGCCCCGGCGCGCAGTCCCACCTTGGCCTCGCGCAGCCCGGTCGCGTGCACCACGAGCGGGAGTCGCTGTTGTGCGGCCTCGCCGCCCACCAGAAGAATCAGGCGCGCCATGCGCTCGAAGTCGTCGGTGGGACGCGTCAGGAACCACACGCTCACCGCCGAGGCGCCGATCGAACGCAGGTAGCGCACCGCCGCGATCGCCGACGCGCTGTCCTCGAGCGTGATGAACTGCTGCTCGCCGGGCAGGTTGAGGTCGAACGGTCGCGTCACCAGCATGGGTCCGGTCGCAGCGAACCACGGCGACTCGGTGTCGGTGAGCGAGCGCTTGGCGAGTTCCACCGTCCACGGGTAACCGCCGGCATCCTGCACCGTGGTGACGCCCGAGGTGAGCCATGCGCGGTGGAACACCGTGGGGTTCTCGCGCAAACGGCGCACGGTGGCGTCGTACGGGTATCGCGAACGCAGGTCGAGCGCATCGGGACGTGCGTCGGGCCAGCCGCTCTGCGAGTAATGCACGTGCACGTCCACCAACCCCGGCACCATGAACCGGCCACGCGCATCGATCGTCTCGTAG
>JBEGJG010000301.1:0-2800 GCA_041184705.1 Candidatus Eiseniibacteriota bacterium | reverse complement strand
TCTTCGAGGAGCGTGCGACGCTCGGCACCATCCGCATCGATCGCGGTTCGCGGATCTTCGCGATCGGCAAGCGGGACTCGGTCATCATCATCACGTCCGACGACGCGCCAGGCTCGCAGGTCCCGGGCGGCTGCGGTGGCCTCGTGATCCACGGACGCGCGCGTATCAACAACGCCAACAGCTGCGTCGGGGACTCGGCGGCGGCTGAAGGCGGTGCGATCGGCTTCTACGGCGGCAACGACGACCTCGACGATTCGGGAATCCTGCGTTACGTGCGCGTCGAGTACGCCGGTAAGGAGATCACCCCGAACAACGAGCTCAACTCGTTCACGAACAACGCCATCGGTTCGGGCACGACGTTCGAGTATCTGCAGGCGCACCGCGGTGCCGACGACGGCTTCGAGTGCTTCGGCGGCACGGCCCAGGTGAAGTACCTCGTCGTGACCGACCAGCGCGACGACGGCTTCGACTGGCAGCAGGGGTACCGCGGCAAGGCGCAGTTCGTGGTCATCCGCACGGTCGCGGATCTCGCCCCGTCCGGCACGCAGTTCGGCGACAAGGGCATCGAGGCCGACAACAACGACGTCTCGCCGTTCACCTCACTCGTCTGCGCGGGCCGTTCCAACCCGACGATCTCGAACTTCACCCTGGTCGGCGACCGCACCCGTGCGGGTGCTTCGTTCCCCGGCTCGACGGGCGGTATCAACCTGCGCCGCGCCACCGCGGCGACGGTCCTCAACTCGATCGTCATGAACTACAAGACGCAGGGCTTCAAAATCGACGACAACGTGACGTGGGACGCGCACTGCGCCTCGGCCGTCACCAGCCCGGCGATCTTCTGCAGCAACGCGACGACCAGTGTCCCGTTGGGCGAGGGCTCGGTCCTCGTGACGAACAGCGCCCCGAACCCGTTCCGCAACCAGGTCTCGTTCCGCTTCGCGTTGCCGCAGGCCGGCCGCGTGCAGGTGCAGGTTTACGGCGCCAACGGCCGCCTCGTCGAGACCGTGGTGGACGAGGACATGGCGGCGGGCCAGCACTCGGTCGAGTGGAAGTCGGCCCGTTCGGTCCCGAGCGGCGTGTACTTCTACAAGGTCCTCACGAACGGTCGCCAGGGCAGCGGCAAGATCGTGCGCGTGGACTGATCGATCCACCGGTGGGACGCGACCCCTCCACGGAGGGGTCGCGTCCGCATCCGGCTCGCAACACCCCGGAGCCTGCTTCGCACCTTCCATTCTCAGGGGATCCACACGACATGAGCCGCACCGACGTCATGACGACTCGGCCGCATCTCGGCCTTGCGACCTTGGCCCTTGCTCTCGTGGCCCTCGTCGCGCTTGCGCTGCCCTCGACCGCGGCGGCCGCCGCCCAGTTGCAGGGCCGCCTCGTGGCCACCGACACCGGCGAGCCGATCGGCTTCGCCGATCTGCTCCTGACGCCGGCCGACACCACCCAGCGCAAGGTGGGCGGGCTGTCCAACGCCGACGGCACGTTCCTCCTGATCGCTCCCGCGGGCCGTTACACGCTGCGCATCCGCGCCCTGTCCTACGCGCAGAAGCGGGTCGAGAACCTGGTGCTCGAGGAGGGGCGGATGCTGCCCTTCAGCACGACGCTCCAGCCCGAGGCGATCCAGCAGCAGGAGATCGTGGTCGAGGCGACCGCGAAGCAGAACTCCGAGGCCTCCGTGCTCGCCTCGCGGAAGAAGGCGGCGACAGTGGGCGATGCCGTGAGTGCCGAGCAGATCCGCCGCGCCCCGGACCGCAACGCGAGCGACGTCCTCAAGCGCGTCACGGGCCTGTCCGTGTCGGACAACCGCTACGTGTACGTGCGCGGCATGGGTGAGCGCTACAACTCGACCGAGGTGGACGGGGTGCGCGTCGTGAGCCCCGAGGCCAACAAGCGGGTCGTCCCCATGGACCTCTTCCCCGCGGCCCTGCTCGAGAACATCGTGGTGCAGAAGGCGTGGTCCGCCGACCGCTCGGGAGAGTTCTCCGGGGGTGACGTGCAGGTGTCGCTCAAGGACTTCCCCGGCAAGCGCTCTTGGAGCCTGTCGGTGTCCCAGGGTGTGACGGTCGGGACGACGTTCCGCGACCGCCTCACCTATCGCTCGAGCAACGCCGACCTGTTCGGCTTCGGCGCCGCGAGTCGCGCCCTTCCGGACCTCGTCGGTCAGGTCGCCGGGGACCGTCCCCTCACGCTGGGGACCGCCCCGAACGGCTTCCCTAACACGACGCTGCAGGACGTCGAGCGCTCGTTCACCAACGTGTGGAGTCCCTCGGAAGGCCGTGCCCTGCCCAATGGCAGCTACGCCCTCACGTACGGCGACGAGTTCAAGGTGCTCGGGCGTCCGCTGGGGCTCGTCCAGTCCGTGACGCTGTCGCGCTCGTTCGAGTCACGCGATGAGGTGCAGCGCTTCACCGACGATGGTCGCGTGGCCGACGCGCAGTACGACATCCAGCGCTCGACCGAGTCGGTGCAGCTGGGTTCCAACGCCGCGCTGAGCCTGCGCCTCTCGCCCGGGCAGAAGATCGCGCTGCGTGGCCTGTTCACGAACAAGGCCGATGACGAGGTCTTCACCTACGAGGGCCTCGACCCGGACGCCGGTGACCGCTACTGGCGATCGAGCAAGCTGACCTACGTCCAGCGCTCCATCCGCTATGCGACGCTCGAGGGCCAGCACGACCTGCGGGCGTTCCTTCCCGCGACCCTCGACTGGAAGTTCACCCGCTCCGACGCGCACCGCCAGCAGCCCGACCGGCGCGAGGCGCGCTACCTGCGGGTCCCCATCGACGAGACCGACCCC
>JBEGJG010000300.1:0-3224 GCA_041184705.1 Candidatus Eiseniibacteriota bacterium | reverse complement strand
CCCGGGTCCTGCGAGACGCCCGTGTAGAACATCCAGTACAGCCCACCCGACTCCACGATGTGCGGCGCCCAGACGTGCTGGTCGTCCCAACCGGACGGGTTCACCGCCATGACCGGCGGCAGTTGCGTCCACGTCTGCAGGTCGGTGGAGACCGCGTGCCCGAAGTCCTTCTCGGTCTGGTCGTGGGGCAGCGTCGCGTTGTTCCGGATGTAGAAAAGGTGGTACACCCCGTCCTTGCGCACGAGCGTGAAGTCCTTGGGCCGATAGGGCGCCGGGACCACCATCTCGGCCGCGCGCGACGTCCCGGCCAGCGCCGCGACGACGGCGAGGACCACGAGGACGAGGGAGCACGGATGGCGGAGCGAAGGGTGCACGGGCGGGCGTCCGGGTACGTTCCGGGGAGACAGGCCATAATCATCCCGGGGGGCCGTCGGCAGCGTCAACGCGATTCGGCCCGAGCCCGCGCGTTCCCCACCCCACCGAGGCCCGCCCGTGATCCAATTGCAAGGGATCCGCTACTCCATCGGCGAGCGCGTGCTGTTCGACGGCGTGGACTGGGTCGTGGGCCCCGGCGACCGCTGCGCGCTGGTGGGGCCCAACGGGGCGGGCAAGACCACCCTGATCCGGCTCATCCTGGGCGAGATCACCCCCGACGCGGGCACCTGCGTGCGTCCGCGCGGCACGCGAATCGGCTACCTGCCGCAGGAGGCGGCCGAGCGGTTCGAGGGCACCGTGCTCGACCGCGCCATGGAGGCGCACCGCGCCCTGCTCGACCTGCGCGCCGAACTCGACGGCCTGCACGAGGAACTGTCGTCGGTGAAGCCCGACGACCCGCACCTCGAACGCCTGCTCGAGCGTGCGGGCGACCTGCAGCACCAGCTCGAGCACCACGCCGAGCACTCGCTCGAATCCGAGGCGAGGCGCGTGCTCTCGGGGCTCGGCTTCTCGCCCGAGGCGCAGGACCGTCCGCTCGCCACGTTCTCGGGCGGCTGGCGCATGCGTGCGGCGCTCGCCGCGCTGCTGCTGTCCGATCCCACCGTGCTCATCATGGACGAGCCCACGAACCACCTCGACCTGCCCGCCATGGAGTGGCTCGAGGACTACCTCGAGTCGTTCCGCGGCGGGCTCATCGTGGTCTCGCACGACCGCGTGTTCCTGGACCGCGTCGCCGACGAGGTGCGCGAGCTCGAGCACGGCCAGATGACGCCGTACACCATGCGGTTCTCGCTCTACCTCGAGGAGAAGGAGCTGCGGCGCGAGCAGGCCGCCGCCAGCAACGCGCAGTTGGAGGGCCGCATCGCGCAGCTGCAGCGCTTCGTGGAGCGCTTCGGCGCCAAGAACACCAAGGCGGCCGCGGCCCAGAGCAAGCGCAAGCAGATCGAGCGCCTGAAGGAGCAGCGCGTCGTGATCCCGCGCTCGGCGCGCTCGCTGCGCTTCACCTTCCCCGCCCCGCCGCATGCGGGACGCACGCTGGTGCGACTGCGCGACGTGTCGTTCGGTTACGACGACGGACCCGACATCCTGTCGCACGCCCGCGTCGAGATCGAGAACGGCGAGAAGCTGGCCATCGTGGGCGCCAACGGTGCCGGCAAGACCACGTTGCTGCGCGTGCTCGCCGGGCAGCTCGCCCCGCGTGCGGGCACTCGCGAGCAACCGCCGCAGACGCGACCGGGCTACTTCGCGCAGCACGCGGCCGAGACGCTCGACGGTCGCGCCACCGTGCTGGGTGCGCTCGAGGAGGTGGCCAGCGACGAGTGGCGCCCGCGCCTGCGTGGGCTGCTCGGCATGTTCCTGTTCTCGGGCGACGACGTGTTCAAGCACTGCCGCGTGCTCTCGGGCGGCGAGCGACAGCGCGTGGCGTTGGCGCGCCTGCTGCTCACACCGAGCAACCTGCTGCTCATGGACGAGCCCACCCACCACCTCGACCTGGCCGGTAAGGAGGTGCTCGAGGACGCGCTCGCGCAGTACCCGGGCGGCGTCGTGGTGGTGACGCACGACCGCTCGCTCATGGCCAAGGTGGCCACGCGCGTGCTCGAGGTGGACCACGGTCGCGTCGTGCTGTACCCGGGCGGCTACGAGGATTACGAGAGCACGCGCCTGTCGCGCATGGCCGACGCCGCCGACCGCGAGGAGCGCGAGGCCACTCCCGCCGCACCCGCACCCAAGGGCGGCGGGGCCGCGGCGCGGCCCGCGCCCACGGGCGACCGCAAGGCCGACCGCGCCGCCGACCGTGCGGCGCAGAACGCGGCCAAGAAGCGCGAACGCGAGCTGGCCAAGCTCGAGACCGACATCTCCGAACGCGAGGCGCGCGTGAAGGCGCTCGAGGACCAGCTGGCCGACCCCGAGCTGTACCACGACGTGGCGCGCTCGAAGGACCTGGTGGCCGAGTACGAGCGCGTGCGCGCCGAGTTGGAGTCCATGTGGGAGCGCCTCGCCGAACTCGGCTGAGCCCCCGCGGCGTTGACGGCGCCCACCGCGGTGCGTAGGGTCCACGCATGGCCGACGTGACCCTGCGCACCCACATCTTCATCGACTCGCTGCAGCCGCAGCTCGCCGCGTTCATCGGCACCACCGCGCGCGGGTTCCTGCCGGTGGCGGGCGACGCCTCGATGTTCATCGAGACCGCGCCGGGGCTGGTGATCAATCGCATCACCGACGTGGCGCTCAAAGCCACGCAGGCCACCCCCGCCATCATGGTGGTCGAGCGCGCCTTCGGCCTGCTCGAGATCCACCACCGTGATCAGGGTCAGGTCGTGGACGCGGGGCAGGCCGTGCTCGACTTCCTCGGGATCGCCGAGCACGACCGCATGCAGCCCAAGGTGGTGAGCGATCAGGTCATCCGCGGCGTCGAGCCGTACCACGCGCAGGTCATCAACAAGATGCGCTTCGGCGACATGGTCGTGGCGGGCGAGTCGTTGTTCATCCTCGAGACCGAACCGGCCGGCTACGTGGCGTTCGCCGCCAACGAGGCCCTCAAGGCCGCGCGCGTGAAGCTGGTGGACGCCACGCTGTTCGGCGCCTACGGCCGCCTGTACATGAGCGGCCCCGAGGCCGAGATCGACGCGGCACGCGACGCCGCCCTGCGCGCACTCGGCAAGGTCAAGGGCCGGGCCTGAGGGCGCGGACCGTCTGACGCGCTAGAACAGCTCGCCCTGCGGCCACTGCCCGCGCGGGTCCACGACGTCCAGCCCGAGGCGGCGCTTCATCTCGTTCGCGCTCGCCGG
>JBEGJG010000299.1:0-2820 GCA_041184705.1 Candidatus Eiseniibacteriota bacterium | reverse complement strand
GCGCTCGCGGCCGGTCTGGTGCGCGGCGAGGGTGTGGCCCTGGCGCGAGACCTCGCGAGCACGCCCGGGCAGGACCTGCCACCGGCCGCGCTGGCCGAGCGCGCGGTCGAGGTGGCCAAGCGCGTCGGGGCGCGCGCCACGGTGCACGACGCCGCGGCCATGGAGCGGTTGGGCATGGGTTGCGTGCTGGCGGTCGGTCGTGGCAGCCCGCACGCGCCGTGCTTCATCGAGCTGATCAAGGACCCGGCCGGCGCGCGCAAGGGTGCGGCCCTGCCCACGGTCGTCGTGATCGGCAAAGGTGTGACGTTCGACACCGGCGGCGTGTCGCTCAAGCCCCGCGAGGGCATGGGCAAGATGAAGTACGACATGAGCGGTGCGGCCGCGGTGGTGGGTCTGTTCGCCTCACTGCCCGCGTTGGACCTGCCGTTCCGGTTGGTGGGCCTCATCCCGAGCGCCGAGAACGCCATCGGCAGCCGCGCATTCAAGCCGGGCGACGTCATCCGTGCGATGGACGGCACCACGATCGAGGTCACCAACACCGACGCCGAGGGTCGCCTGCTGCTGGCCGATGCGCTCGTCTATGCGAGACGGTTCGAGCCGGTCGCGGTCGTGGACCTGGCCACGCTCACGGGGGCCATGTCCATCGCGCTGGGCCGTCACGCCGCGGGTCTGTTCGCGGACGACGACCCGCTGGCGGCCGAGTTGCACGCGGCGGGTGAGCGCACGGGCGAGCGCCTGTGGCGCATGCCGCTGTGGCCCGAGTTCCTCACCGAGATGCGCGGCGACACCGCGGACCTCGTGAACTCCGACGAGCGCCGCGAGGGCGGGTCGAGCAAGGCGGCCGCGTTCCTGTGGCACTTCGCCAAGGGCCTGCCGTGGGCGCATCTCGACATCGCGAGCTCGGCGTGGACCTACGCCGATCGTCCCGATGCGAGCCGTGGACCGAACGCGTTCGGGGTCCGACTGCTCACGGACTGGCTCGAGCACCGCGCGCGCTGAGTCCCGTCACGAGGACGCGCCCCCTGACGTGGATCGTCGGGGGGCGCGTTCGCGTGAGGCGGGGTCAGCGTTTCGGCTTCGTGGTGCCGGTCCGCTTTCGGGTGGGGGGTGGAGCGGTGGCGGCGTCGGCCGCACGCTCGACGCGCAGCCCCGAGGCCTCGTGCGAGAGTCGCCGCAAACGCCCCTCGGGGTCGGCCCACAGGTCGAAGCGGGCGGTGCCGTCCTCGAACACGTACCGGCGCAGCACGAGCCGGCCACCGTCCACGCGCACCGTGTCGGGGCTCTGCTGCGTGAGCGTGACGAGGGGCGTGGTGACCGTGTCGGGCGCGAGTGCGAGTGTCTGGACGCGCCGGGTGCGGAACTCGCGTCCCGCGACGCTGCGGCACAGCACGTCGAACAGCGTGAACATGCCCGAGTCGAGCACGTAGAGACGCCCCGGCGGACGCACCAGGCGGATCGCGCTGCCCGCCCCGTCCACCTCGCTGTAATAGGTGAACAGCGTGTCCTCGGGCACGATGCCACGCACCACGGTGCGACCGAGGAAGGTCTGGTTCGAGGTGTAGCTGCGCAGACCGAAGTCGCGGCCGTCCACCACCAGCTCCATGCGCTTCTCGAAGCGCTGCCGGACCTTGGCCTCGTCGAGGAACGATCGGGTGTGGGTGGCGAGCACGCGCACCGAGTCGCCCTCGGTCGTCCAGCGGAACTCCTCGCGCGCGACGACCGTGGGCCCCTCGAACAGCAGCAGCATGCCGGAGTCGGCGACGGCCGCCACGGCCGCGGCACGAGCGACCGCGGGCAGGGCGAGGGTGGCGAACAGGGCGAGTGCGGCGAGCGGGAGCGTCAGGCGCATGGGGGAATCGTAGCACGGGCCCGCCATGCGACAGCAGGCCCCGGGGGTCAGGCGGGGGCGCGCTCGAGTCGCGTGACGCACTCGATGTGCGGGGTGTGCGGGAACATGTCGTAGGGCGTGACCTCGGCGGTCCGCCATCCCAGGCCCGCGAAGTCCTTGAGGTCGCGCGCCAACGTGGCGGGGTTGCACGACACGTACACGATGCGCCGGGGTTCGAGCTCGGCGACGCGCGCGACCACGCGCGGGTGGAGTCCGGCACGCGGCGGGTCCACCACCACGACGTCGGGTCGCGGGGCGCCCGGGCGCGTGCCGCGCGCCCACTCGCGCAGCACCGCACGCGAGTCGCCCAGTTCGAAGCGTGCGTGCGCGATGCCGTTGCGTGCGGCGTTACGGTGCGCTCGTTCGACCGAGTCCGCCACGTTCTCCACGCCCACGACCTCGCGCGCGGCGCGCGCGCACAGCAGCGTGAGCGTGCCCGCGCCGCAGTACAGGTCGAGCACCGACTCGGTTCCCGTGAGCCCGGCCGCGGCGAGCGCGCCCTCGTACAGGCGTTCGGCCTGATCGCTGTTCGTCTGCAGGAACGCGTTGCCCACGACCTCGAACTCCAGGCCGAGCAGGCGTTCCACGATCGTGCCGTCCCCCACCAGCGCGCGCTCCTCCTCGGCGAACGCCACGTTGCCGAGCCCGCGGTTGAGGCCGAGCGTCACGGTGCGCACCTCGGGTGACAGTCCAGCGACCTCGCGGGCCCACTGCTGCAACCCGGGCAGCGCGTCGTCGGCGGCGATGAGGTGCACGGCGCAACTCGCGGTGTGCGCGAGATGACGCACCACGAGCGAGCGCGCCACGCCGTCGTGTCGCACCGGATGGTAGGCGCGCCAGCCGTGCTCGCGCGCGAAGCGCTGCGTGAGGCGCACGACCTCGACCGTGAGCGGCGACGGTAGATGGCACTCGCGCAATTCGAAGACGCGGTC
>JBEGJG010000298.1:0-5732 GCA_041184705.1 Candidatus Eiseniibacteriota bacterium | reverse complement strand
AGACCAAGCTGGACCAGTTCCCGCACTCGCCGGGTTACCGGCTGATCCTCAACAACGTGCTGTTCCCGGCCGCCGAGAAGAAGAAGCAGCGCACCTGAGTGCGCGGGGGGTGCGCCCCCATGGGTTCGCATCCGTGCCTGGCGGACGCCTCGCGGATCCCGATGCCTCGACCTCGGAACCGGAATGCGACGGACCCCGGCGGGCCGAGGCCTGCCGGGGTCCGATGCGTCGCGGAGGAGGTCAGTTCGAAGCCGGGCGGCGCTTCTCGACCTCGAGCTTCAACTCGTCGGGGTTCGTGACCTTGAACTCGACGCGGCGGTTGCTCGCGCGACCCTTGGCGGTGGCGTTCGAGGCCACTGGCACCTCGGGGCCGTAGCCGACCGTGGTGAAGCTGCCGGCGTCGAGCGTCGGGTACTTCTGCAGCAGGTAGTTGAGCACGCCCTTCGCGCGCGACTCCGACAGCTTCACGTTGGCGACCTTGGCGCCCGCGTTGTCGGTGTGGCCGCCGACCTCGAACCGCAGCGTCGGGTACTGGAGCAGCAGCATGGCGACCTCGTCGAGGACCGGCAGGCTCTCGGGCTTGAGCGCGGCCTTGCCCGTGACGAACTCGAGGTTCGAGAGGCGGAACAGACCGAGGTCGTGCAGCTGGGCCTCGAGCGCGGTGGGCTCGGTCGGGCAGCCGTTCGGAGCGACCGCGCGCCCGGCCGGAGTGTTCGGGCACTGGTCGAGGCCGTCGGCCACGCCGTCCCCATCGGTGTCCACCGGGCAGCCGTTCTTGTCCACGACCGCGCCCTTCGGCGTGCCCTCGCACTGGTCGAGACCGTCGAACACGCCGTCGCCGTCGGTGTCGAGCGGGCAACCGACCGCGTCCACCTTGGCGCCCTTCGGCGTGTCGGCGCAGGTGTCGATCCCGTCCGCCACACCGTCGCCATCGGCGTCGAGCGGGCAACCGTTCTTGTCCACCTTGGCGCCCTTGGGCGTGCCAGGGCACTTGTCGAGGCCGTCGAACACGCCGTCGCCGTCGGTGTCGAGCGGGCGGCCGGCCGCGTCCACCTTGGCGCCCATGGGCGTCGCGGGCGACAGGTCGAGCCAGTTGCGCACGCCGTCGAGGTCGGAGTCCTTCGACTTGCCGCGGAAGGTGAACTGCACCGCAGCGGTGGCCATGAGGTGGTTCGAGAACCCGTCGGCGCCGACCTCGCGCAGCATGACGTCACGCACCTGCAGTCGCAGATGGGTGCGCTCGCGACCCATGAGGCTCATGAGCACGCCGGCACCGATGGACGCCGAGCCGTTGCGCGCGAGCACGCCGAACTCGGGGTCGTGCGAGCGGCCCATGCCGAAGCCAGTGATCAGGTACGGCGTCACCTTCTCGGACGGGTCGCGCAGCGACCAGCGCAGGTCGAGCCCGAGCCAGCTGAAGCTGTGGTCGGTCTCGACACCGTTGCCCAGACGACGCTGCGTCGGGGCGTTGAGGTACGCGGCCTCGAACGTGAGGCCGGTGGACCAGCGGTAGCCGAGCGACGTCGAGAGGTGCGGGCCGTAGTTCAGTTCGTCGCGACCGTCGGGCATCGTCCAACCGCCACCGAGGGTGGCCTCGATCGGGCGGCCGGCGACCTGCGCGAAGGCGGGGACCGCCACACACGAGGTCAGGAGAGCGAGGGACAGCAAGCGCTTGATGCCGGACATGACGGACGGACCTCCGGGACCCGGTGCGGACGGATGCGGCGCGTGACCCGGGGGCGACGAAGGTCGCCGATGCCACGGGAGGATGATGCCGCGCGCCATGGATGGAGCCGATTAGTGGTAGCATCGGGCTCCCGGCCGGTCAACGGCCCCGGGCTCGCCCCCGAAAGCCCCTCCAGCGGCTCCGCCCGCCCCGGGCGAGGCCCATCCCGCAGGGAGCGCCCCATGGACGCCGACACCCGCATCACGCTGATCGAGATGTACCGCGCCGGCTACGACGAGGTGGAGCGGGCGCTGGCCGGGTTCCCCGAGGACCGCCTGACCGCCCGGCCGTTCCCGGGCAAGTGGACGGCCGCCGAGATCGTCCACCACCTCGCCGACAGCGAGATGCAGGCCGCGATCCGCCTGCGCCGCCTGCTGGCCGAGCCCCACCCGGTCATCCCGGGCTACGATCAGGATGAGTGGGCCGTGAAGCTCCACTATCAGGAGCGCCCGATCGGCCCGTCACTCGCCGCGTTCCGTGCCGCGCGCGAGGCCACCGGGCAGCTGTTCGCGCACATGAGCGAGGCCGACTGGCGCCGACACGGCTGGCACACGGAGTCCGGCAGCTACCACGCCGAGCGCTGGCTCGAGATCTACGCCGAGCACGCGCACGGTCACGCGCGGCAGATCGCGGCGCTCAAGGCGGCCCTCGTCCCGTGATCTGGCGCTGTCGCGACGTCGAGTACGAGTTGTCGCAACGCGTGCTCGTGATGGGCATCGTCAACGTGACGCCGGATTCGTTCTCGGACGGCGGGCGCTGGCTCGAGCCCGACGCGGCCGTGGCCCACTGCCACGCGCTGCTCGCCGAGGGCGCCGACCTGGCCGACCTGCTCGACCTGGGCGCCGAGAGCACGCGCCCGGGCTCGCCCGCGGTGCCCGCCGACGAGCAGTGGCGCCGCCTCGAACCCGTGTTGGTGCGCTTGGCCTGCGAGCGCCCCGACGCGGTGATCTCGTGCGACACGCGTGACGCCACGGTGGCCGAGCGCGCGCTCGCGGCCGGCGCACGCGTGGTGAACGACGTGAGCGCGCTGGGCGATCCGCGCATGGCTGGTGTCGTGGCCCGCGCGCGCGCCGGCATGGTGCTCATGCACATGCGCGGCACGCCCGAGACCATGCAGCGCGACACGCGCTACGACGACGTGGTGGCCGAGGTCGGCGCGCATCTCGCCGACCGACGGCACGAACTGCTGGCGCGCTTGCACGAGCTCACCCAAGCCGGGCGCCCGGTGCTGGTGGGGGCCTCGCGCAAGAGCTTCCTCGCGCGCCTGACCGGCGACGACGGTCCGCCCGACCGTCGCGTGGCGGCGAGCCTCGCGGCCGCCACCGTCGCGGTGCTGGGTGGCGCTCGCATCCTGCGGGTGCACGACGTGGCCGACACAGTGCGCGCGGTGCGCGTGGCGGTGGCGGTGCGCGATGCGCGGCGGTAGGCGAGACGTGACGCGCGACCATCTGCTAACGTGGGCGTCACGATGACCCCGGTCCACGAACTCTGGCTGCTCGACGTGCTCGACATCCTGATCGTCGCGGCGCTCTTCTACCGGCTCATGTCGCTGGTGAAGGGCACGCGCAGCGCTCAGATGATCGTCGGGCTGCTCGTCATCGTGGTGGTCGGCATGATCGCCAACTACTTCGACCTGCTCGCGGTGCGCTGGATCGTGTCCAGCCTCAAGACCGTGTGGCTGATCGTGTTCGTGATCCTGTTCCAGCCCGAGCTTCGGCACGCGCTCGCGCAGTTCGGCCGCACGCGCTACGTGAGGAGCTTCCTGCGCGGCGAGAACTACGGCGTGCTGGGCGAGGTGATCCGCGCGGTCGAGAGCCTGGCGCAGCGCCGCCACGGCGCGCTCATCGTGATGGAGCGCAACGTCGGCCTGCGCAACTTCGTCGAGACCGGCACGCGCATCGACGCGAAGGTGTCGGCCGAGCTGCTCGTGACGCTGTTCAGCCCGGGTTCCCCGCTGCACGACGGCGCGGTCATCGTGCGCGAGGACACCATCGTGGCCGCGGCCTGCATCCTGCCGCTGTCGAGCAACCCGCTCACCGCCATCTCGCTCGGCACGCGTCATCGTGCCGCGCTGGGCCTGTCCGAGGAGACCGACGCCGCGGTCATCATCGTGAGCGAGCAGACCGGCGCCATCTCGGTGGCACACCGCGGCGTGCTCTACCCGCGCCTCGACGAGGGCCAGCTGCGCTCGGAGCTGTCGCGCATCTTCCGCATCCGTCCGCAGGACGAACCCGTCCCCGCACCGCCCACGGACGCGACGTCGCGGACCGCGGGCTGATCGCGGCGCGCCGCTCCACATGAGCACTCCGTCCCGCGGGCCGCGCGTGAGCGGCGGTGCGCTCAAGCGCATGCTCGACTGCGAGCGCCGCCTGTGGCTCTCGGAGCACCGCCGCTCGGGCGGCGCGCCGCGCCACGACCACGACGAGGTGCTCGAGGGTCGCAGCCGGTCGCTCGAGGAGCGCGCCGCGGTGGACGCCGACGGCATGATCGGCCCCGTCCAGCGCAGCGGCGTCACGTTCGAGCAGGCCGCCGCGGAGACGTTGCGCCTGCTGCGCGAGACCGACGCCCCGCTGCGCCGCCCGGCCCTGCTGTCGCCCGACGGCCTCGTGGCCGCCGCACCGGCCTTCATCCTGCGCGAGGGCGAGGCGCTGGTGATCCGCGACGTGCGCCTGGCGCACCGCCCCGAGAAGAAGCGCGAACACCGCGTGCGCACCTCGTTCGCGGGCTGGCTCGCGCGCCGCCTGAGCGGTCGCGAGGTGGCGCGACTCGAGATCGTGAACGGTCTGGGCGGGATCGCCGAGGTGAACCCGGTGCCCGACGAGGAGATCGAGGCGCTGGTCGCGCGCGCGACCGAACTGCTCGACCCCGCAACGCCCGAGCCCACGCTGCTCATGGGCCATTCGCACTGCCAGGACTGCGAGCACTACTCGCACTGCTGGGATCGTGCGGAGGCCGAGCGGCGTATCGAGGTGCTGCCCGCCGTGACGCGCCGTCGCGCCGAGTTGCTGCACGCCGAGGGACTCACCACGTTCGACCAGCTCGCCGCGCTGCCGACGGGCCACCTGAAGCATCACGACCTGCGCGAGGCCGAGCGCATCCTGCACGCCGAGGCGACCGCGTGGTCCACCGGTGCGCCGTTCTGGCTGCGCGACCCCGGGCTGCCGCGCGAGCGCACGCTGGTGTGGTTCGACGTCGAGTCCGACGCCGACGGCGAGCGGTCCTCGGTGCCCGTGTACCTGTGGGGGCTCGCGGTCGAGCACGGGGATGCGGCGTTCGAACCCATCCTGGCCGAACTCACGCCCGCCGGGGACAAGGTGGCGTGGGAGCGCTTCGTGACGCGCGCGCTCGAGATCCACGAGCGTCATCCCGACGCGCTGTGGGTGCACTGGCACAACGCCGAGACCATGTGGGTGGACCGCTACGTCGCGCGACACGGTGCCCCCGAGGCGTTCGTGAAGGCGCTGCGCTCACCGGGCGCGATGTTCGACCTGCATGCGGCGGTGGAGCGCTCGGTGCGCCTGCCGGTGCGCGGCACCTCGGTGAAGCAGGTCGCGCCGTGGCTGGGGTTCTCGTGGAGCAACCCCGACGCCGACGCCGAATGGTCGATCGCGCAGCTGGCGCGCGCGCGTCGCACGAGCGACCCGGCGGCGCGGCAAGCCATCCTCGACGAGGTCGCGCGCTACAACGCCGACGACCTGTGGGCGATGCGCGTGGTCTGGCGCTGGCTCGAGGCCACCGCGCCGCGGGCTTGACAGCCCCCACCGGGCTGCCTAACTTGCCCAGTCCGGTCGGGTGCCCGTGGCCTTCCCAAGGCCCCTCCCGTCCCGGTCCGAGCCGGGCCCGTGCCCTGCTCGTGGCGTCATAAGTGATTGCGGTTCCGTGCACAAGCACCCGGACCCGACCCGGTCCGCGCCGCGTCCACCGACCTTCGCCAGGGTAGCTCAGCGGTAGAGCAGGGGACTCATAAGCCCTTGGTCGGGAGTTCGATTCTCCCCCCTGGCACCAC
>JBEGJG010000297.1:0-2843 GCA_041184705.1 Candidatus Eiseniibacteriota bacterium | reverse complement strand
GCGCTCGCGCTCGACGGGGGGAGCGGTCGCGGGCGCGCGGCGCACGGGGGCGGCGGCCGTCGCGAGTCCCGCGAGGCCCAGCCCCAGCACGAGCACCGCGACGCGCCGGATCACGACACCGTCGTCCCGTCCACCGCGGCGAGCACCTCGCGGATCTCGCCGTCGCTCAGGACGCGGTCCACCGACTTGGCGCGCTGGAACACCGCCTGCACGCGTTCGGGGGTGGCGGCGATGCGGCGGCTCTCGAGCCAGAACACCACGTTGCTCTCGCCGCTCATGGGGCCGACCTCGATCTCCTGGTGCCGACCGACCATCTCGGCGGGCACACCCGAGTACACGCGGTCGGCGAGCCAGTGGTCGCCCTTCTTGAACGCCTTGATGACCGCGGCCGCGTGCACGCCGGTGCCGGTGCGGAACGCGTCCTCGCCCACGACCGGGTAGTTCACCGGGATGGGCACGCCGGTGCCCTCGCTCGTGAGGCGGCAGTACTCGGCGAGGGCCGAGAGGTCGTTCGTGATCCAGCCCATGAGGCGCAGGTTCACGAGCAACTGGTCCATGGGGGTGTTGCCGACGCGCTCGCCGATGCCGATGGCGCAGCCGTGCACGCGCGTCGCGCCGGCGCGGATCGCGGCGATCGTGTTGGCGACCGCGAGGCCACGGTCGCTGTGACCGTGCCAGTCGAGCCCCACGTCGGCACCGCTCTCGGCCACGACCTGCTTGGCGAACCGCACCAGGTTGGCGGCACCGGTGGGTGTGGCGTGCCCCACGGTGTCGCACAGGCACAGACGCTTGGCCCCGCATTCGATGGCGGTGAGGAACAGGCGGCGCAGGGTCTCGGGGCGTGCGCGCACGGTGTCCTCGGTCACGTACATGACCGTGAGCCCCTCGCGCACGGCGAACGACACCGCCTCGCGCGTGTGCGCGAGCATCATGTCCTCGGTCCAGTTCTCGGCGTACTGCCGGATCGGCGAGGAGCCGATGAACGTGCAGACCTCGATCGGCAACCCGGTGCGCTGCACCACGTCCACCACCGGCTCGATGTCGCGGATCATGGTGCGCGCGGCGCAGTTCGCGGCGATGGACAGCTTGGACGAGACGATCTCCTCGGCCAGACGCGTCACGTCACGTACCACGTGCGGACCCGCGCCCGGCAGCCCGATGTCGGCCGTGTGGATGCCGAGCCGGTCCATGAGGTGGAGGATCCCGATCTTCTGCTCGATCGTGGGCGTGCGCACGGAGGGCGACTGCAGGCCGTCGCGCAGCGTCTCGTCGTCGAACTGGATCTCGAAGCCGGGCTTCTCCCAGCGCTCGCCGTCCTCGTTCCAGTCGTGGATGAGATCGTGTTCGGTGTTCATCGGGTTCCTCCGGTGCGGGGGCGGGGCGCCGTGTGGCGCCCCGCGGTCCCGTTCACGTCACGCGCGCTCGACCAGCACGGCCATGCCCTGGCCGCCGCCGATGCACGCCGAGGCCACGCCGAAGCGCTTGCCGCGCAGGCCCAGTTCGATCGCCACGCTGTGGATGAGGCGCGTGCCGGTGGCCCCGAGCGGGTGCCCCAGACCGATCGCGCCGCCGTTCACGTTGACCTTCTCGCGGTCGATCCCGAGGTCCTTCTCGACCGCGAGGTACTGGCCCGAGAACGCCTCGTTGATCTCGAACAGGTCCACCTGATCGAGCTTCATGCCGGCCCGCTCGAGCACCTTGCGGATCGCCGGCGCGGGGCCGAAGCCCATGAGGCTCGGGTCCACGCCCACGTACGACCAGCCGCGCACGCAAGCGATCGGACTGCGCTTCGCGGCCTTGGCGTGGTCGGCGGTGGTCATGATCACCGCCGCACCGCCGTCCACGATGCCCGAGGCGTTGCCCGCGGTCACCATGGAGTCGGGGCCGAACGCGCCCGGCAGCGCGGCGAGCTTGCCGATGTCGGTGCTGGGGAAGAGGTGGTCGTCCTTCTCGACCAGCGTGCTGCGCTTGCCGGCCTTCACCTCGACCGGGACGATCTCCTGCGCGAAGCGACCGTTCTGGTTGGCGGCGTTGGCCCGCTCGTGCGACCTCAGCGCGAACTCGTCCTGCTCGGCGCGCGTGATGCCGTACTTGCGCGCGAGGTTGTCGCTCGTCTGCGCCATGTAGAAGCCGCAGTACGTGTCCTTGAGCGCGACGAACAGCGAGTCCTCGAGCATCGAACCCGGGCCCAGACGCAGACCGCCACGCGCGCCTCGCAGCACGTGCGGGGCCTGGCTCATGCTCTCCATGCCGCCCGCGATCACCCAGTTCGCCTCGCCCAGCTGCAGCAACTGGGCCGCGGTGGCCACCGACTGCAGGCCGGAACCGCACAGGCGGTTCACGGTGAGCGCCGGGCAGGTCTCGGGCACGCCGGCCTTGAGCGCGACGTGGCGCGCGCCGTAGAGCGCGTCGCCCGAGGTCTGCAGCGCGTTGCCCATGACGACGTGGTCGATCTCGGTGGCGGGCACCCCCGAGCGCTCGAGCGCGCCTCTCGCCGCGACCGCGCCGAGGTCCAGCGCCGAGACCGCCGCGAGGGCACCGCCGTTCTGTCCGTCACCGCGCTTGCCGCCCACCCACTCGGCCATCGGGGTGCGCGCGCCAGCGAGAATGACGATGTCGGGGAACTTGTTGGAGGACAAAGGAATGCTCCTTGGCTCGAAGGTGTCGCATGAGGGCCGGTCGCGGCCCGTGGTGGGTGCGTGTCGGGGGGCGCGGCAGCGCATCGCGCGTCGTCGCGGCGCGCGGACGCTAGCACCCGCTCCGGGGGGCGACAAGGTGCGCGCGGGCCGCTACTCTGCGCCCCCGATCCGGCGTCCCGACGCCACGTCCCGCCCCCCCGAGGA
>JBEGJG010000296.1:5588-8100 GCA_041184705.1 Candidatus Eiseniibacteriota bacterium | reverse complement strand
ACGTGCGACGCGCCGTAGTCGTCCATCACGTCGAGAGCATTCCCGGGCCCCCCGTCCTGGCGATCAGCGTCTTCCGGCTACCGCGCCACCACAAGCGGTCGCCCCGGCCAGGAGCGACCGAGGCGGCCACCGCCGCCATAAGAATGGCCGCGGAGGTGCGTCATCTCAACGACGCCCTCACGGTGGTGAACGGACATGCCCAGTTGGCCCTGCTCGATACCGGAGCGGAGTCGGAGGCCGCCACCAACCTGCGCGCCATACTGGACGCGGTGCAGCGCGCCAGCGACACGCTGCACACCATGGGGCAGCGTCTCGAGGATGAAGCCGAGGCCGCGCGTCGGACACGCGAGGCGCACCGGAGGAGCCGACAGACCGCCTGAACAGTCTCCCGGTCGGATGCACGAGGGGCCCCGGTGCGTACCGGGGCCCCTCGTCACGAACGGCTCGTCGGGGAACGTCTAGGAGACGGAATCGCGCTGCAAAGCCGTACGATCGCGCTCGACCACCTGAACGAAGGGTTCAAGCAGTTCCGAATCCAGGAGGCCCTTCTCCGTCTCCTCGTGGATGATGGCGAGAGCGGTCTCGTGCTCGAAAGCCGGACGGTAGGGGCGCGGGCTCGACAGCGCGTCGTAGACGTCGGCGAACGCGGTCACTCGCGCGAGCAGCGGCACGTCGCCCCCCGCGAGCCGACCCGGATAACCACGTCCGTTCATCCGCTCGTGGTGGTGATGGATGATCGGCAGCGTGTGCGCCATCGTGCGCAGGTTCTCCACCATGCGCAGCCCGATCTCGGGGTGACGCTGGAACTCCTCGCGCTCCTCGGTCGTGAGAGCGCCCGGCTTGAGCAGGAGTTCGTCCCGGATGCCGACCTTGCCGATGTCGTGCACGAGGCCGCCCTGCTCGAGTGTCAACACCTCCTCGCGCGACAGCCCGATCTCACAGCCGAGTCGGCCCGAGAGACTCGCCACCCGTTCGCTGTGGCCTGCGGTGTGGCGGTCGCGCGCCTCGAGCGTGCGCGCGAGGGTCACCAGCACTCGACCACCGTCCTCCAGACTGTCCACCACGCGTTTGTGACGGAGCAGGTTCGACAGCCGCCACGACAACTCCTCGGCATCGAACGGCTTCACCAGGTAGACGCTCACGCCCTCGGCGGCGGCCAGGAGCCGGTCCTGCCGACTGGCCGAACCCGTGAGCATCACGACCGGCAGCAGGGCGTGGAGCGGGTTGGCGCGGAGTTCCTTGAGGAAGGTGTGGCCGCTCGCACCGGGCAGGTGCACGTCGAGCAACACGGCGTCGGGGATCCGGTCGCGCAGGGCCTCGTGCGCGGCTTCCGCCGAAGCACAGGCCTGCACGTGACAGCCCTGGGCACCGAGCATGTGGACGACGAGGGCGCGAACCGAGGCGTCATCCTCGACCACGAGCACGCGGGCTCCGTCGAGCGGGGGATGGATGGCGTTCGTGGGCATGGGGCTCCGTCCGGTGGAAACAGGATGCTCGCGATCGTGTGAAGGATAACTGCAAGGAGTGGGCCGGGCGTACCGGAAGTTCTTGCCGGTCCCTTCGAAGGCAGGCCGACACGCGGCGGGAGCATCGGCGGCGGACCGACGAGGGCGCGTGGCGGGCGAACATGGGCTCGGGCTACACTCCGGACGTCGTCCGGCGTCCAGACTCCCGTCCCACCCGGAGCCCCCATGAACCGGATCCCCCTCGTCGCCCTCGTCTCCCTGCTCGCCCTCACCGGCTGTGCCAAGAAATCCTCGACGGGCAAGGACAAAGCCGCCTCGAACGCCACGCCGAGCGCCGAGCAGGTCCTGGCCGAAGCCGTCACGGAGTGGAACACCATCAAGGAGGAGGCCGCCAACGTGCTGCCCGATGCCGGTCCGGCGATCGAGGCGGCCATCGGCGACGCCACCGCCAAGTTGCAGTCCCCGGACCCCACCGAATCGCTGGCGGCCGCCGCCGAGGTCGGGGAGAAGGTGCGTCAGGCCGAGCGCGACCTGCCGCAGCGCACCACCGAACTGCAGGCCGCGTGGAAGGAACTCAGCGGGGCCATGCCCGCCACCCTCGAGACGCTCGATCGCCGGGTCGGGAGCGGCCGCTTCCGCAAGCCCGCTCCGGGGGCGATCGCACCCCGCGAGCGACTCGCTCAGTTGCGGGCGGACTGGGATGCGGCCCAGAGCGCGATGATCAACGGCCGTCTGGCGGCCGCGGTGACGCGCGGCGAGGCCGTGCGGGCGGCAGCCACGCAACTCGCGACCGACCTGCAGATCGGCTCCTGACGCTCCGGGACGATCGGGGAACGGGCCCGTCCGCACGCACGCGGACGGGCCCGTTCCATCTCAGCGTCCGGCTTCGCCGATCACCTTCACGCGCAGCGTCCGCGTTGCCGCCGGCCACGCGCCCTCGATCACGCGCGACGTGACTTCCATCTCGCGGCCCGCTCGCCGGGCCTCGAACTCCGTCACGCGGTACTCGCCACGCTCATACCCGTAACCGTCGCCGGCATCCTCGT
>JBEGJG010000296.1:0-5569 GCA_041184705.1 Candidatus Eiseniibacteriota bacterium | reverse complement strand
GTCCCCGGCATCCTCGTAGAGCACGCCGCGCGCGCGTCCGCGATCGTCGAGGCAGACGAGCAGCTCGAGCGTGTCGAGCGGGGCCGCGTCCACGTGCTGCAGGACCGGACCGACCGGCACGATCGAACCCGGGCGCTGGAACCAACGCGGCAGGTCGGGGTCCCGACGGCCCTGCGCGTCGCGATCGAACGCGTGCACCTCGCGCCACCGACCACGCGGCAGCACGGGTTCCGAGACGCGGTCGAGTTCCATGTCGGCTGCGACCAGCAGGTCGGCCCCGAGCAGGAACGCATCGTCCACCTTGCGCAGCCGCGGGTCGGTCGGATCGGCGAAGAACACCGGCCGGGCCACGGGCAGACCGGTGCGCGAAGCCTCGCGGAACACGCCGTACAGGTAGGGCAGCAGGCGGTAGCGAGCCTCGATCGCACGCCGACTCGTGGCCTCGGTGCGGGGTCCGAACGCCCACGGCTCCTTGGCCGGCACGCCCTTCTCGGTGTGCGCGCGCGCGAACGGCAGCAGCGCGCCGAACCCCATCCAGCGTGCGAACAGCTCGGGGGATCCGTAGCCCTTGTAACCGCCGATGTCGGGGCCCGCGAACGGCTGCCCCGAGAGCCCGAGGTTGAGCACCATGGGCACCGACATCGCCATGTGATCGCGGTCCGCCACGTTGTCGCCGGTCCACGTGGCCGCGTAGCGCTGCCCGCCGAGGTGGTTGGCGCGCGTGAGCACGAACGGTCGGCGGTCGGGGCGCGCGGCGGCGATGCCCTCGCGCGTGGCCCGCGCCATCAGCATGCCGTACACGTTGTGGTAGCGCGTGTGCAGGCCGGGCCCACCCAGATCGGGGTCGGCGTCGTGCCGGTTGGTCTCGGGCATGGTCTTGCTGGCGGTGCCGAAGACCGCGGGTTCGTTCATGTCGTTCCACACCCCGTGGGGAACACGCATGCGCCGGGCCACACCGCGCCCGAGTACGGCAGACCGTCGCGATCGAGCACCCAGTGCCCGCCGCGCGTGCCCTGGTCGTACACGGCATAGCCGGGGTCAAGCTTGATGCCGGGGTCGATCATCCACACGGACCGGAAGCCCGCCGCATGCAGCGAGTCGTTGAGCGCGCGCGGGTCTGGGAATCCCACCGGGTCGAACGTGAAACTGCGGAACCCGTGCATGTAGTCGATGTCCACCCACACCACGTCGCACGGGATGCGTCGTTCGCGGAAGCCGCGTGCGACACGCAGCACCTCGCGGTCCGGCGCGTAGGAGAACCGGCTCTGCTGGAAACCCAGCGCCCAGCGTGGCGGCATCGGCATGCGCCCGGTGAGCTCCGCGAGCGCCATGACCACGCTGTCGGGCGAGCCGCGCTCGATGGCCAGCACCGCGAACGGCGGGCCCTGCGCGCGGAACACGATGCCGTCGGTGAGGTCCACCACGACGCGCCCGGGCGTATCGGCGAGGACGCCGTACGCGCTGCCGTCGGCGCGCACCGCCAACACCCACGGGTGCGACTGGTAGAGCGACGGCGAGTCGGCACGGTAGGCGTAGGCGTCGGTGTTCCAGCACACTATGGTGCGTCCGGTGCGCTCGAGCGGCCCGCCGACCTCGCCCGTGCCGTACAGGTTCGTGCCGCGCTCCACCGCGATGCGCACGATGCGCCCACCACCGGAGGAGGTGAACTCGGGTCGGGTGCGGAAGCTGTGCGGGGCGGGTCCGATCGCGGGCCGCGGACGCTCAAGGGCCAACGAGGGCAGCACGCCCGCACGCGAGACCTCGTCGGCATGGAAGCGCACGATGCGATCGCCGATCGCCTCGGCGAGCGGAGCGGCGCACACGGGCGAGGACACGAACCACGACAGCGCGAGCGGCAGCAGAAGGGAGGGGCGCATGGCCCGGCAGTATATCCGCGCGCGGCCCGGTTCCCACGCACGCCCGACGCGCTTAGACTCGCGCGGTCCCGTCGTCGTGACCCGTCCGATCCCCCGAGGAACCCATGCGCCGTCGCCACCCGTTGCTCGCCGCCCTCGTCCTGCTGCTGTCGGTCGTCCTCCCGGTCCGCGCCGACGAGGGCATGTGGACGTTCGACAACCTGCCGCTCACGCGTCTGCGCGATCGCTACGGATTCACCCCCACGACCGAGTGGTTGGAGCACGTCCAGCGCTCGTGCGTGAACTTCGGCGGCGGTTCGGGGGCGTTCGTGTCGGCCGACGGCCTCGTCATCACCAACCACCACGTCGCGCTCGGCCAGCTGCAGAAGCTCTCGAGTGCGACCCGCGACATCGTGCGCGACGGGTTCTCGGCGCGCACGCGCGACGAGGAGATCCGCTGCCCCGACCTCGAACTCAAGGTGCTGTGGACGACCGAGGACGTGACCACGGCGGTGAACGCCGCGATCGACCCCAAGGCCCCGCCCGAGCGCCGCAACGCCCAGCGCAAGGAGGCCCTGGCGCGCCTCGAGCAGGCGAGTGCGAAGCGCACCGGCCTCAAGATCGAGACGGTCGAGCTCTACCAGGGCGGCGAGTACTGGTTGTACGGCTACCGCACCTACAAGGACGTGCGGTTGGTGTTCGCGCCCGAGGAGGGCATCGCGTTCTTCGGGGGCGACCCCGACAACTTCACGTTCCCGCGCTACAACCTCGACGTCACGTTCTTCCGCGTCTACGAGGACGGACGACCGCTCCGGCCCCGGCACTGGCTGGAGTGGGGGGTGGGCGGGCCGCGCTCCGCGCGAGAACGACCTCGTGCTCGTGGCCGGGCACCCCGGTCGCACGAACCGTCGTCGCACGGTGGCGCAGTACGAGGTCGAACGCGACCTCGAGCGACCGCTGCGCATCGCTCTCCAGGAGATGCGCGTCGCGGCTCTCGAGACGTACGCCGCGCGCGGTGCCGAGGAGGCACGGCAGGCCTCGGGACCGCTGCGCGGGCTCCACAACAACCTCAAGCGTGAGCACGGCTTCCTCACCATCCTGCGCGACCCGGCGTTCCTCGCCGAGCGCGCGACCGCCGAGGCCGCGCTGCGCGCGCGCGTCTCGGCCCGCCCCGAACTGGCCGTTCGCTACGGTGACGCGTGGGATCGCATCGCGGCTGCCCAGACGAACCAGCGCACGCACGCCCGGCGCCGGTTGCTGCGCGAGACCGCGCGCCTGTCGCGGTTCCTCGACCTCGCCACGGGGATCGTGCGGCTGAACACCGAGGTCACCAAGCCCAACGAGAAGCGCTTCCGCGAGTACCGCGAGGCGAACCTGCCGTCGCAGCGCTTCCAGCTGCTGTCGCCGGCCCCGATCTACCCGGCGCTCGAGGAGGCCGTGCTCGCCGCTCGACTGCGCACCGCGCTCGACTCGCTCGGAGCCGACGACGCGTGGGTGCGCGCGGCCCTCGACGGGCGGACGCCCGAGCAGGTCGCGCGCGAGGTCTCCGGCAGCACGCTCGCCGACGTGAGTGTGCGCCGCGCGCTGCTCGAGGGTGGGCTTGCCGCGGTCGAGGCCTCGACCGACCCCGCGATCGCGTTCGCGCGTCGCATCGACGCCGTGTGGCGCGAGGATCGCCGCACCTACGAGGACCTCGTCGAGAGCGTGGAGACGCTCGAGGGCGCTCGCATCGCGCGCGCGGTGTTCGAACTCGACGGGCGCGACGGCTACCCCGATGCGACCGGCACGCTGCGCCTCTCGTACGGACGCACCGCGGGCTACGAGCAGATGGGCGCCCCGGTGCCCTGGCGAACCACGTTCCACGGCCTCTACGAGCGCTCGCGCGCCTTCGAGGCCCGTGCGCCGTTCGACCTGCCGAATCGCTACACCGCGGCCGAGCGCACGTTCGACCTCACGACGCCGTTCAACTTCGTGAGCACGAACGACATCATCGGCGGCAACTCGGGGAGTCCCGTGGTGGACCGCGAGGGGCGCTACGTCGGTCTGGTGTTCGACGGCAACATCCAGAGCTTCGCCTGGGAGTTCGGCTACACGGACCGGCAGGCGAGGTGCGTCTCGGTGGATTCGCGCGCCATCCTGGCCACGCTGCGTGGGCTGTACGACATGGGCGGGCTCGCCGAGGAGATCGTCGGCACACCGAAGTGACGCGCGCGGTCACGGACCGCGCGGGAGGGAGGCCCGCATGGAGGCGTTGCTGGACGGGTTGGCGCGGCAGCCGTTGCTGCTGCTGTTCACCGTGCTCGCGGTCGGCTACGCGCTGGGACGGGTCGCGATCGCGGGCGTGCAGTTGGGCGTGGCCGCGGTGCTGTTCGCCGGGCTCGCGCTCGGCATGCTCGACGCGCGCCTGCAGCTGCCCGAGTTCGTGCGGGCGTTCGGGCTCGTGCTGTTCGTGTACGCGATCGGCGTGAGCAACGGCCCCGGGTTCTTCGCCTCGTTCCGCCGCCGCGGGTTGCGCGACACGGCGTGGACGGTGGGGCTGGTGGGGCTGGGCGGACTCATCGCCCACAGCGCCGGACGGGCGTTCGGCGTGCCCTCCGAGGTCACGGCGGGTCTGTTCTGCGGTGCGCTCACGAACACCCCGGCCCTCGCCGCCGCCCTCGAGCGTCTGCCCGCGGGCACGCAGGGACCGGTGGTCGGCTACTCGATCGCGTACCCCATGGGCGCGCTGGGCATCGTGCTCGCGCTCGCCATCGCGCGTCGGCGCTGGCACGGCGAGTTGGAGCGCGCCGCCGGGCGCGACACGCTCGAGGTGCGCTACCTGCGCGTCACCTCGTCCGAAGCGGTGGGCGTTCCGGTGAAGGCGCTGCTGCAGCGCTGGCGGATCCGGGCGCGTTTCGTGCGACGACGCCACGGCGACGGCTGGGAGCTCGTGAGCCCCGACGCCTCGCTCACGCTGGGCGACACCGTGACCGTGGTGGGCACCCCCGACGCGCTCGCCGATCTCACGCCGCGCGTGGGCGAGGAGAGCGCGGACCGCGAGGCGCTGGGGCGCGGCGACCTCGACATGCGCCGCATCTTCGTCTCGTCACCCGCGGTGGCGGGGCGATCGCTCGCCGAACTTCGCACGCTGACGCACTTCGGTGCCCTGGTGAGCCGCGTGCGCCGAGGCGACGCCGACCTCGTGCCCGATGGTCGCACCGTACTGCGGTTGGGGGACCGGGTGCGCGTGGTCGCGCCACGCGAGCGCATGGCCGAGGTGTCGCGGTTCTTCGGCGACTCGTACCGCGCGCTGGGCGAGGTGGACGCGGTCTCGTTCGGTCTCGGCGCAGGGCTCGGACTGCTGCTCGGCATGGTGCCCATCCCGCTCCCGGGCGAGCTCACGTTCCGACTCGGGCCCGCGGGCGGGCCGCTCGTGGCCGGACTGGTGCTGGGTGCGATCGGTCGCACCGGACCGTTGCTCTGGCAGGTGCCGTACAGCGCCGGGCTCACGCTTCGCCAGGTCGGGCTCGCGCTGTTCCTCGCCGCGGTCGGACTGGGCGCGGGGGGGCCGTTCGCCGACGAGTTGCGCTCGGGACAGGGCCCGCTGCTGCTCGCCGTCGGGCTTGGCGTCACGCTCACGGTCGCCACGCTGTCGCTCGTCAGCGCACGTCTGTTGTTGCGCGCCCCCGCGGGTCTCGGCATGGGGCTCGCCTCGGGCGTGCACACCCAACCGG
>JBEGJG010000295.1:0-2859 GCA_041184705.1 Candidatus Eiseniibacteriota bacterium | reverse complement strand
CGAACGCCGACATGGGCTGGATCCGCGTCACGAGCTTCCGTGAGCAGCGTTCGTGGTGGGAGACGCGCGACCGTGCGCGGGTCTCGACGCCCGATCCCTTCGCACCCCGGGCGGCGGCCCCGGAGGCGAGCGGCGAGCGCGCGCCCGCGGGTCCGACGAAGGCCATGCCGCCCATGACGAGCGCCCGCCCGCAGGGGGACGGCGACCCGCGCGACGGATCGACGCCCGGCACGGGCTGGGGCGAGCGACGCGAGGACCACGTCACGCGTGTGGAGTTCGTGGCCGATCGTCGCTCGGCCGACCGGCACGTGCTGCGCTACGAGTACGCCTCGGGCCTGCGTGCGCTCGGCATCCGTCCGCTCGAGAGCCGCTGGCGCGACCGGCTCGCCGAACGCGATCACGGGTTCGCGCGCCCGCCCATGCGCTGACGAGCCGAACGCACGAACGCCCCGGTCGGTATGCGACCGGGGCGTTCGCGTGACGACGGCGCGACTCAGCGCGAGAACATGCTCCGGGCCACGAACATGAGGTTCGCCGGACGCTCCGCGAGGCGCCGCATGTACCACGGGAACCAGTGCGCGCCGTAGCTCACGAGCACGCGCACGTTGCGCCCCGCCTTCACGAGTCGCGCCTGCTCGCCACGCTGGATGCCGAACAGCATCGCGTACTCGTAGCCCGAGGCGGGCACGCCGAGACGCGCAGCCGAAGCCTCGAGACGCTCGATGAGCGCGGTGTCGTGCGTGCCGAGCGTGGCCCACGCGCCCTTCTCGCGCGCGTCGGCCGCCCACAGCCGCTCCGCCATCCACAGGAAGTTGTCGTCGGTCTCCTGCTTGTCGGGGAACGCGATCGCGGCGGGCTCGGCGTACGCGCCCTTCACGATGCGGATGGCCGGCCCGAGCGGCAGCAGCGACTCGAGGTCGGCCCGCGAGCGGCGCATGTACGACTGCAGGCAGAGCCCGAGGTTGTGGTGCGTCTCGCGCACCTCGCGGAACAGGCGCAGCGTGGCGTCGGTGTAGTCGCTGCCCTCCATGTCGATCCACAGCCGGCTGCCGTGCTCGCGCGCCGCGTCGGCGAGCGTGCGCGTGTGGCGCAGGCAGAGCTCGGCGTCGATGTCGAGCCCCAGCTGCGTGGGCTTGATCGAGACCTCGCCCTTCACGCCGCTCGCCGTGAGGCGCTTGAGCGTGTCGAGGTAATGCGCCAGCACGGCGTCGGCTTCGGCGCGGTCGCGCAGGTTCTCGCCGAGGTGCGTGAGCGTCACCGAGATGCCGAGCGCGTTCTGCTCGCGCGCGGCGGTCAGGGCCTCGTCGAGCGTCTCGCCGGGCATGAACCGGCGGACGGCGAGCTTCACGAAACGACGGCGCGTGGCCTGGCGCTGGAGCCAGGCGCTGCGGGAGCCGGCGAGGAGCAGACTGCGCATGGGATTCATGGCGGGGACCCGGGGGTGGCGCGAACGAACGGGAACGCCGCGAGGGTAGCAGAGGCGCACGACGCCCGCAGCGGCACGCGCTGGCTGGCGCCGGAGCGCGGCATGGCGCACCATGCGCGGCCGTGGAACTGCACACCCTCACTCCCGACGCCCCGGTGGCCGCTGCCGAACGATGGGATCGCTTCGTGGCCCACTGCCCCGAGGCGACCTTCTTCCATCGTGCCGGCTGGCTCGACATCCTCGTGCGCACCTTCCGGCACACGCCCCACTACCTGTACGCGGTGGAGGGCGGCGAGATCGTCGGCGTGCTGCCGATGGCGCGCATGCGCAGCCTCCTGTTCGGCGACGCGCTCGTCTCGACGCCGTTCTGCGTGTACGGCGGCGTGGCCGCGACCACCGATGCTGCACGCCAAGCGCTGGAACAGGCCGCCATGGACCTCGGCGAACGACTCGGCGTGGCGCACGTGGAGTTCCGCAACCTGCGTCCGCGTCGCGAGGATTGGGTGCGTCGCACGGGCCACGCCACGTTCCGCAAGGCCATCGTGCCGGACCCCGAGGCCAACCTGCTGGGCATCCCCAAGAAGCAGCGCGCCGAGGTGCGCAAGGGCATCACGCGTCACCTCGTCGCCGGTCCCACCACCGACGTGGACCTGTGCTGGACGCTGCACGCCCACAGCATGCACCGCCACGGCAGTCCGGTCCCGCCGCGACGCTACTTCCACGACCTCGTGCGCGTGTTCGGACGCGACTGCGAGTACTTCGTGGCGCAGCAGCACGGCCAGCCGGTCGCCGCGGTGCAGAGCTTCTACTTCCGCGACGAGGTGCTGCCCTACTACGCGGGAAGCATCCCGTCGGGACGCGACGGCGAGACGCACCCCTACATGTACTGGACGCTCATGAACCACGCCGCGGCAAGAGGTGCGCGCGTGGTGGACTTCGGCCGCAGCGCCGAGGGCTCGGGCGGCTGGAACTTCAAGCGTCACCTCGGCTGCGAACCCGAGACGCTCGCCTACGAGTACCACCTCGTGCGCGGTGCGCACCCACCCGAGATCGATCCGCGCAGCCCGCGCTACCGGCTCATCGTGCAGTCCTGGCGACGATTGCCCTTCGCGGTCGCCAACCTCATCGGCCCGTGGGCGGCGCGCCAGATCGGTTGACGCTCACGCGTCGTCGAGGCGGCGCCCCATGGTGTGCAGCGTCCGACCGGCCTTCTCGAACCGCCGCCTCACGGTGAGGCCGTGGGATTCGTACAGGCGCACCGCCGACGCGTTGTCGGCGTGCACGTTGAGCTCGTACTCGGCGATGCCCTGCGCACGGAACGCGGCGTGCGCCGCCTCCATGAGCGCGCCCCCCACGCCCTTGCCGCGCGCGCTCGCGCGCACGCCCAGATAGACGAGCTCGGGCACCGAGGGCGGTACGGCGGTGCCCGACCC
>JBEGJG010000294.1:0-2868 GCA_041184705.1 Candidatus Eiseniibacteriota bacterium | reverse complement strand
TGACGGCCGACAGCCCGCCGAGCAGTCCCAGCAGCACGCGCCCGCCCTGCATCTGCGCGATGACGAGCAGGTTCGACAGTTGCACCGCGCCACCGTAGCCCCCGAAGTCGCGCCAGGTCCCGGTGTCGCGACCCCCGTCAGGGCGCGGCAGGTGACGCAGGCACGCCACCCACGACACGAGCGCCATGAGCAGATGCCCCACGAGTGACCCCCATGCGGCCGCGAGCAACCCGTGCCCGGCGGCCAGGCCGAGCCCCAGAACCGTCAGATGCGCGACGAGCCCGACGATCCACGCGAGGTTCGCGAGGTCGAGGCGCTGCAGTCCGTGGAGCGCGCCCTGCCACACCTGACCGAAGGTGAGCGCCGCGAGCGACCACCCGAACCACGTCAGGGCCGCGAGGGTCTCGACGCGCATGTCGTCGGGGACGCGGAACGCGCTCACGAACCATGCGCCACCCGCCCATGCGACGAGCACCCATCCTGCACCGATCGTGAACGCGGCGAGGCTCGCGCGCCGCAACACGCCGTGCAGTCCGGCCGACTCGCCTCGCGTCGCGGTCAGCGCCACGAAGCGCGTCACGGTGGGCATGACCCCCAGATCCATGGCGGCGGCCGAGCCGGCGAGCGCGAAGAACAACGCCCACACCCCGAAGCGCTCCGGTCCCATGACCTGCAGCACCCACGGCGTGACGGCCACCCACGCCACCGCGCTCAGCGTGCGGCTGGCCACGTTGGCGAGGCTGTTGCGCCGCAAGCCGCCCGGGAGCGCCGGGGGGACCGCTGCCGGCGAGGTCACCGCGACCTCAGGCCACCCCGGGCGCGCTCGTGCGGCGACGCCAGCCCACGACGGCGTCGATGCCACCCACCGCGAGACCGACGAGCAGGCCGGTGAGCATGAGCACGAGACGGCGCGGACGCGTGTGACGCTCGGGCGGTGTGGCGGGGTCGAGCACCTCGGTGGTCGAGACGTCACGGACCTCGTCCATGCGCGCCTCCTCGTACTGCGCACGCAGCAGGATGCTCACCTGCTCGAGCGTCTTCACCTCGCGCAGCAGACGCGCCTGCTCCAGACCGGTCGCGGGCAACGCGCTCAGCTGGCGATCGATCTCGTTCATCTCCTGACGGACCTGCGTCTCCTCGCCGGAGCCCCCGCGCGAGTACTGCTGGATCACGCCCAGCCGCACCTGCAGCGCGGCGCGCTGCGCGTACAGCTTGGCCGCCGCCTCGATCGCCGCCGAGGCCTCCGCCGAGATCGCCACGGTGCGGTGCTTGGACTCGTAGGCCGCCAGCTTGTCCTCGGCCGAGGCCAGTTCGGAGCGGGCCTCGTCGAGTCGCGCCTCGAGGAACTGGCGCAGGCGTCGGCCCTTGGTCATGCGGACCTCGCGGTTGAAGCGGTCGAGCAGCTCGACGTAGTGGTTCGCGATCGCCGCCGCGCGCTTCGGGTCGCGGTCCTCGACCTCGATCTCGATCGTGCCGGCCTCGGTGAGCTTGAAGCGCGTGTGGCGCGACAGCTCCTTGAGCGCGTCGGTCATGAGCTTCTTCTTGTACGACGACTTCAACTCGAAGCGCTCGATCACGGCCACGTTCACGCGCCGGCTCTCGAGCACCGCCATGAACACGTCGGCCGGCGTGGCCTGCGTGGGGATGGTGATGCCGGGCACCGCGAGCCCGCGCAGCAGGCTCGTGAGCCCGAACCCCGACTCGCTCTCGCTCGGCGGCAGCAGCGTGGTCTGCGCGGTGTACCAGCGCGGCAGGAGGAAGCTCAGCAGCAGACCGAGCACCAGCCCGGCGCCACCGAACAGGGCGAGGGGACGGCGCTGCCCCCACAGCCGGAGCCAGAACGGCCGGATGTCGTGCGAATGATCCATGGACTCCTCGGGGGGGACGGCGAACGGACTAACGGCGGACCGCGACGATGACGACGGCGACCTGAGCGGCCAAGCTGATGATGTCGCGCACGAGCGTCCAGTAGTCGGTCTCGCGCGCCTCGGGCACCCACACCGTGTCGCCGGGCTTGAGGTCGCGCACGCCGCGTGCGGGCACGAGGTGCCCCGTCCCGGCACGCGAGACACGCACCCCACCGCGGGCGGCGCGCGAGGTGAATCCACCCGCCAACTTCACGTACTCGTCGAGCGTGCGACCGGGGGCGTACTCCACCATGCCGGGATTGCGCACCTGACCGTCCACGCGCACGCTCGTCACGAGCGGGTCCACGCGCACGACGTCGTTGTTGACGAGCAGCAGGTCGAGGTCCTCTCCCGTCCCGGAGGCCTGCAGACGGCGCCAGTCCACACGGAAGTGGTTCTTGCGCTGCGCCAGTTCGGCCATGAGTCGGCTGTACTCGGTCTCGGTCATCTGGTCGCGCGACAGCCGCATCAGTCGCTCGAAGTCGTCACGCCCCTCGCCCGTCGGCGGCGGCGCGCGGAACACGACGACGTTGCCGAGGTCGGCGCGTGGCTGGAACCCACCGGCGCGGGCGATGAGGTCGCTCAGGCGGTCCTGGCCCATGCGGATCGGATAGGCCCCCGGGCGTGCGACCTCGCCCACGAGCGTGATGGTGTTGAGCTGGTGGTACTCGGGCACGAACGTGAGGAACAGGGCGTCGCCGTCCTGCAGGCGGAGCGCGTCGTCCGCCCCCCCCAACCGGATGCGCATCGTGTCGGTCTCGGAGGCCGTGCGGAACCGCACGAGGCGGGCCCCCGCGAGGTCGGCCGAGGGCAGCGCACCACCGGCGAGGCGCACGAGCAGACCGAGACTGTCGTCGGGCGCGAGTTCGAACCGACGCGGGCGTGCGAACGCACCGGCCGCGGCGAACGAGAGCGTGGCGGGCGGCACGACCAGGCGATCGCCGTCCTCCAGCATGGGGTT
>JBEGJG010000293.1:0-2879 GCA_041184705.1 Candidatus Eiseniibacteriota bacterium | reverse complement strand
ACGTGCAATTGCCCGGTCGGACTGGGAGCGAAACGCACTCGCATGGTCATCGCACTCGCCCCATCAGCCCCGAACGAGCAGGGCGACCGCATGCGCGGCGATCGAGGTGCCCTCCCCCATCGAATCGACGCCTTCGTTCGTCTTGCCTTTCACGCTCACATCGTCGGCTCCGCAGCCGAGCGCCGACGCCAGGCGCTGCCGCATGGCGTCGACATGGGGCGACAGCTTCGGACGCTGGGCGATCACGGTGATATCGACGTTGGCGACCGCGAAACCCTTGGCCTGGACGACGGCCACGGCCTGCCGCAGCAGCAGGAGACTGTCCGCGCCCTTCCACTGGGGGTCGGTGTCGGGAAAATGGCGGCCGATGTCCCCCGCACCCGCGGCACCGAGCACCGCGTCGGTCAGCGCGTGGCAGACCACGTCGGCATCCGAATGCCCCAGGAGCCCCCGGTCGAACGGAATCGTGACCCCGCCGAGCACGAGCGGACGGTCGGCGGCGAACCCGAAGCGCGCCCGCACGGCCTCGCGGCCCGCCATGACCTCGAAGCGCGGGTCCACCGGGATGCCCGTGACCTCGATGCGCTCGCGCGGCACGCCGTGCCCGGCCAACTCGTCGGCCACCGCGTCGCTCGCCACGTAGTAGCGATCCACGTACGGGTACGCCCACAGCGGATGCGCGGTGAAGTCGGTGATGACGACGTGGATCGGGACCGCGAGTCGCCCGCGACCGCGGCTCGGGTAGAGCGCCTCGACCGGCAGGAAGTGCGTGCACACGATCGCATCGGGACGCTCGCGCTCGACGACGCGCACCAGTTTGCGCAGCGCCAGGCGGTCGAACGCCTCGCGCGCGGGCCCGGCGCTGCGGTTCACGCCCTCCTGCGCCCACAGCGCGTAGAGCGCCCCCCACAACCTCGGCGCGCGCGCGGCCATGGCGTTGTAGCCCTCGGAGAACGTGGTGCGGTAGAAGCGCGACGCGTACACGAGCGTGTCCACCTCGCGCACCTGGGCTCCGGGCGCGAGCTGGCCCAACGCCTTGGCGATCGCGAGTGCCGCACTGCGGTGCCCGCTGCCGGCGGTCGCGTGCAGGATCGCGATGCGCGGCCCCGTGCCGCGCGACAACGTCTCGATCGCGACCACGCCGCCGCCGTCGGCCGGGAACAGCACCTCGTGGTCGCCCGCCAGCAGACGCAACCGGCGGCGCCACCACGCGCGCTGCGCACGGATCCGCGCGCGCCAGTGCGGCGTGAGGCGCGGGATGCGGAGTCGGCCGAAGCGCGGGAGGCGGACCATGCTCAGTCCGTGACCGCGTTGCGCAGGTGGGTGAGGCACGCGCCGTCGGGGCGCAGGTCGATGGTGACCACGTCGATGCGCGGGTAGGCCGCACCGGCCTGCTCGAGCGCGCCGGCGGCACGCACGAGACGTGCGCGCTTGGCCCAGCCCAGCGTGGCCGCCGCACCCCCGTAGTCGGCGCGCGAACGCAGTCTCACCTCGACGAGCACCCGTGCCGGACCGTCGTCCACGACCAGATCCACCTCCACCCCGCCCAGCCGCACGTTGCGTGCGACCACGCGGCAGCCCACCGATTCCAGGTACGCGGCGGCGAGCGACTCGCCCGCACGACCGCGATCCCGAGCGACACCCATGACGACCCCCTCCGCGGGGGCGGACCACGGGGACGGCCCGGACTCTAGCACGCGGCCCGCGGCGGGTTCAGCCCAGGGGCAGCAGCATCTCGCTCACCGGCGCGAAGCTGCGGCGGTGCAGCGGGCACGGCCCGTGGGCGTGGATCGCCTGCATGTGGTCGGGGGTGCCGTAGCCCTTGTGGCGCGCGAACCCGTACTGCGGCCACATGGGGTCGAACCGCTCCATGAGCCGGTCGCGGATGACCTTGGCCACGATGCTGGCCGCCGCGATGCTCAGGCAGCGACCGTCCCCGCCCACCACGGCCTGCTGCGGGGGCGCGATCGCGGCCACGGTCTCGTGGCCGTCCACCAGCACCAGCTCGGGCACGAGGCGCAGGCGCCCGACCGCACGCGCCATCGCGGTGTGCGTGGCGACGCGGATGTTGAGGCGGTCGATCGTGCGCGGCCCGACCACCGACCACGCGAACGCCCGGGCCCCTTCGAGGACCCGGGCGAACTGTGCGTCGCGTCGTGCGGCCGTGAGCTGCTTGCTGTCGTCGAGTCCGTCCCAGTCACGGGACGGGTCGAGCACCACCGCTGCAGCCACCACCGGGCCCGCGAGCGGACCCCGGCCGGCTTCATCCACCCCGGCCACCGTGGCGCGCGAGCCCGCGATGCGGGCCTCCTCGCTCGCCAACCGGCGCCAGCGGGCGGACGCCACTAGGAGTTGCTGGCCGCCGTGGCGCGATCCTTCAGACGCGCAGCCTTGCCCTTCTTCTTGCGGAGGTAGAAGAGCTTGGCGCGACGGACCTTCTTCTGCTCGTTCGCGATCACCGAGATGCTGGCGAGCGTCGGCGAGTGGAGCGGGAAGGTACGCTCGACGCCGATGCCCTCGGAGATCTTGCGGACGGTGAAGGTCTTGCTCATGCCGGAACCGCGCACGTTGGTGACGAGGCCGCGGAACTTCTGCTGGCGCTCCTTGTCACCCTCGATCACGCGCACCATGACCTCGATGGTGTAGCCGGGGCGCAGGTCGGGGCGGTCGGTCTTGAGCTGGGTGTTCTCGATCTTCTGGACGAGGCCCATGAACGGGCTCCTTTCAACATGGAATGGCCCGCCGTGCGTATCGGCGGGCGGCTGCTCGATGCGAGCGGCGGAGTATACGGAATCCGGGGCCTTCCCGACAAGACGCCCCCCGCCCGCCTCCGGAGGCCGGGGTCGGGCGGCATCCCCTTGCGCCACCGGCGGTTGGCC
>JBEGJG010000292.1:0-2882 GCA_041184705.1 Candidatus Eiseniibacteriota bacterium | reverse complement strand
CGTACGTGAACGGGGCGACGCCACCGACCGCACCGAGCGTGACCGAGTAGGGCGCGCCGATCGAACCGTCGGGCAGCAGTGCGGGCATGATCGCGATGGTCGGGCAGGCCACGGTGAGCGTGCAGACGAGCGAACCCCGGCATCCCGCGGCCTCGGTGGCACGGATCACGAGCGGGAACGTGCCCGAGGCCGTCGGCGTGCCCGAGATCGCGCCGGCGGTGGACAGCGTCAGTCCGGCCGGGAGCGAGCCGGATGCGATCGTCCAGGTGAGCGGACCGCTCGCGCCGGTCGCGGACAGGGTGGTGCTGTAGGGCGCTCCGGCGATCGCGGTCGGCAGCGAGTCCGGGGAGACGACGATGGCGGACGTGGACACGTTCACGCTGCCCGCCGCACCCATGTTGAGCCCCACCGGAACACCCGCGCAGTCCTCGGCCCCGAGTGCGACGAGGCTCACCGCAGCGGCCCCGCTCGGACCTTGGGCCGCGAGCGCGATCGAGAACAGCGTGCCCCCGGTGGTGACCCCGCACGGTGCACCGGCGAGCGCGACCTCGACCGTGTAACGCCCGGCCCCCAGTTCGGTGACCTGGAGCGTGCGGTTCGGGAACGTCGCGCCCCACGTGCCCGCGCTGACGTGCGCCGAGGCGGGACCCGCGGTCGGCAGATGGAGTCGCGTCGTGTCCAACTGGAACGTCACGTTGACGGAGCGCAGCGCGAGCGTGTCCCCGCGCACGAGCGAGAACGGCACCTGCACCACGCTCACCTCGGGGTTCAGGCACAGCCCGGTGGTGACGGGCGCCACACCGTTCAAGGCCGGCGTGGGCGCGACCGACCATGACAACGCCACGCTGCCCGTGCAGCCGCGCACGTCGGTGGCGGTGATCGAGAACGCGAAGGTGCCGGCGACGAGCGGCGTCCCGGTGACCGATCCCGTCGAGGGATCGAGCGTGAGTCCGGTGGGCAACGCACCCGACGAGATGCGGTAGCAGTATGGCGATGTGCCGCCACTGGCGGGGAACGAGCGTGCGACCGCGCCCCCGACCACCGCGGTCGAGATCGGGCCCGACGGCAGGACGATGGTGGCGCAGGGCAGACTCGCATCCGAGGTGACGGCCGCGAGATTGCCCGACGGGGCGCCGGACATGGTGGAGAACAGACCGCCCGCGTAGGCCTCGGCCTCCCCCACGACGACGCTGCGCACCGTGCCGTTCGAGTTCGGGTTCCAGGTCGTGATCGCGGCGGTCACCGGGTCCACGGCGGCGATGCGATTGCGCGCGGTCGCACCGACCGTACTGAAGACACCGCCGAGGTAGACCGTGCCCGGACGCGGCGTGAGCGCGAAGACCGGACCGTTCAGATTGGGGTCCCACGACGACGCCTGACCGTTGGTCCGATTCAGTGCCGCCGCACGGTTGCGGGACTGACCGCCGATGCTCGTGAAGAAGCCGCCGGCGTAGACGCGGTCGCAAGCGGCGCTGATCGCGCGCACGGTGCCGTTCGCGTCGGGCGCCCACGCGGTCGCAGCCCCCGAGACGGGGTCGAGCGCACCGATGAACGCGCGCACGGAGCCCGACAACAGCGTGAAGTTGCCGCCCACGAGCACGCCCTGAGAGGTGGGCTCGATCGCGAACACCTGGTCGTCCGTGTCAGCGGTCCACGCCTCGACCGCACCGCTGGCCGAGTTCACCGCCGCCAGATTGACGCGCGCCTGCCCCCCGACCGTGCCGAAGAGCCCTCCCAGATAGACGCGCGGGTGCGCCACGGCGATGGCGCTGACCTGACCACTCACGTTGGGGTCGAACGCGTGGATCGCACCGGTGACCGCGTGCACGGCTGCGGCACCGTTGCGCACCTGTCCGGCCACCGTGGTGAAGTTGCCACCCACGAGGACGGTGTCGCCGGAGATCACGAGCGCTTGGACCTGGTTGTTGGCGTCGGGGTTCCACGAGGTGACCTGACCGGTCACGACGTCGAACGCGGCGAGGTTGTTGCGCGCCACGCCGCCGAGGCCGTTGAACGAACCGCCGACGAACAGTCGCGCGCCGTCGTGCTGAAGGTTGAACACGGTGCCGAACGCGCTCGGGTTCCACGCGGTCGCGAGTCCGGTCGCGGTGGAGATCGCGGCGAGACGACTGCGGGCCTCGCCACCCACCGCGAGGAAGTCGCCACCCGCATAGAGGGTCGGGCCGCTCAGGAGCAGGGTCTGGACCGTGTTGCCGGCGTTCGGGTTCCACGCGGTCGGAACACCGGTCGAGGCGTCCACCGCGGCGAGGCGGTTGCGCGCCTGACCACCCACCGACGTGAACGCACCGCCGATGTACACCGTGGACGCATCGGCCACGATCGCGTTGACGGTCGAGGCCACGTTGGGGTTCCAGGCCCGGGCGGCACCCGAGACCGCGTCGAGCGCAGCGGCGCGATTGCGGAGCTGGCCACCGATGGCGGTGAACTGACCGCCCGCGTAGACGGTGCTCGAGGGCGCATGCAGGTGGAGCGTGTTCACGGTGCTGTTGGCGTTCGGGTTCCAGGTCGCGTCGGCGGCACCGGTGGCGAACGAGAGCAGCGCCACTCGATTGCGTACCTGACCGCCGATCGAGGTGAACTGGCCGCCGACGTAGAACCCACCCGCGCCCTCGACGAGTGTGCGCACCGGGGCGTTGGCGTTCGGGTTCCAGGCCTGCACCGCGCCCGTTGAGGCGCTGACCGAACCGATGCGGTTGCGGAGCACACCGCCGAGCGAGAGGAAGTCGCCACCGCAGTGGAGCACACCCGAACGGAGGGCCAGTGCGCGCACCGCACCGTTCGCGCCCGGGTTCCACGACGACACGCTGCCATCGGCGAGCACGTGGGCGAGGTTGCTGCGCGGGCTGTTACCCACCGCCGTG
>JBEGJG010000291.1:0-2915 GCA_041184705.1 Candidatus Eiseniibacteriota bacterium | reverse complement strand
TACTGCGCGGGCGACAGGAACGTGAACTCCTGCACCGGCCAGGTCTCGACGGGCACCCCCGGGAAGCGCGCGATCGCAGCCGCCGCGGTGTCGCGCGCCCGACGGTAGGGCGAGATCACGAACCGCGCCGGAGGCGCGTCCAGCCAGTCGGCGAACGCACGCGCCTGCCGGACACCGAGCGCGGTGAGCGCGGCCGATGCGGCATCCTCGCTGACCTCGCCGGCGTTGCTCTCGCTCTCGCCGTGACGCACGAGCAGGAGACGGAGGGGGGCGTCCATCCCTCAAGGTTATCAGCCGTCCCCGCCCCTCCCAAGCGTGCACCCGACCCGCGCGGGCGGGGCACCCCGGCATCGTGCAGAACGCGCTCGTCGCACCTCCGACCGCGCAGGTCGCACGACCGCGTGCCGCGTTCACGCCGAACGCGGGCTCGGGGTAGGCTGCCGCGGAGCACCGCACCTCGACCCCGGAGAGCACGCCATGTCCGTCCGACTCGTCGCATCGCTGCTGCTCGTGTCCCTGTTCGCATCGCCCCTCGCGTCGCATGCGAGCGCGTCCGAGGGCGCCACGCTCATGCTGCGCTCCCCCACGGTGAGCGCCACGCACGTCGCGTTCGCGTACGCCCAGGACCTGTGGGTCGTGCCGCGCGCGGGCGGTGATGCGCGCCGACTCACCAGTTCGCCGGGACAGGAGCGCCGACCGCGCTTCTCCCCCGACGGGCGCTGGATCGCGTTCACCGCGCAGTACGCCGGCAACGGTGACGTGTACGTGGTCCCCACCGAGGGCGGTGAACCGCGCCGACTCACGTGGCATCCGGGGGATGACGAGGTGCAGGGTTGGACGCCCGACGGCAAGTCGGTGATGTTCGCCTCGGGCCGCGCCACGTGGGCCCCGACCGCGGCGCCACGGTTCTGGACCGTGCCCGCCACCGGTGGACCCGAGACGCCGCTGTCGCTCGCACGCGCGTACCAGGGCCGGCTCTCGCCCGACGGCAAGCGCGTCGCGTTCCGCCTCAACACGTCGTGGGACGAGGAGCGTCGCAACTACCGTGGCGGGCAGAACCGTCCGGTGTGGATCACCGACCTCGCCACGCTCGCGACCGTCACCCCGCCGTGGGACGGCTCCAAGGACATGGAGCCCGTGTGGCTCGGCGATCGCGTCGTGTTCATCAGCGATCGCGACGGCGTCGCGAACCTGTGGTCGTGCGATGCGAAGGGCCAGGACCTGCGCCAGCACACACGCTTCACCGACGACGACGTGAAGTCGGTGGACGCGGCGGCGGGCACGATCGTGTTCGAGCGCGCGGGCGCGCTGCACGAGCTCGACCCCGCCACCGGCACGGTGCGCACCCTCCCCATCCGCGCCACGGGCGACTTCCCGTGGATGATGCCGCGCTGGGAGGACGTGAGCGCGCGCCTCACGAACCTGTCGCTCTCACCCACGGGCAAGCGCGTGCTCGTCGAGGCGCGCGGCGAGGTGTTCACGATCCCCGCCGACAAGGGCGACGTGCGCAACCTCACGCGCTCCGCGGGCTCCGCCGAGCGCGAACCGGCGTGGTCGCCCGACGGCCGCTGGATCGCCTACTGGAGCGACGCGCCCGAGCCCGGCCGCGACACGCCGGGTGAATCGCGCCTGCGCATCGAGTCGGCCGAGGGCACGCAGCCCGCGCGCACGATCGAGGTGCCGAACCCCGGGCGCGCCTACGGCACCACGTGGTCGCCCGACTCCAAGCGCCTGCTGTACACCGACACGAACCTGAACCTGTGGGTGGTCGAGGTCGCCACGGGACAGGCGCGCCGCATCGGACGCGACCCGTGGATGGTGCCGACGCGCACCATGTTCCCGTCGTGGAGCCCCGACTCGCGCTGGGTCGCGTGGTCGGCGCACCTCAACACGCTCTATCGCGCCATCCTCGTGGCCGACGTGGTCACCGGCGAGACGCATCAGGTCACCGACGGCATGGCCGACGCCGTGCATCCGGTGTGGGACGCGGGCGGCAAGCTGCTGTGGTTCCTCGGCTCGACCGACTACGGCCTCCGGTCGCAGTGGCTCGACATGACCTCGTACGACCGCGAGGAGACCTTCTCGTTGTACGCCGCCGTGCTCGCGAAGGACGGCGCGACGCCGTTCCCGCCCGAGAGCGACGAGGACGCCGGCGTGACCGCGGGCGACAAGGGCGATGCGAAGGGCGACGCCAAGGGTGAGGCGAAGGGCGCCAAGCCGGGTGCGGGCGCGAAGGACGCGGCCGCGAGCGTCCCGACGGTGCGGTTCGATCCCGACGGCATCGGCACGCGCATCGTGACCGCCCCGGGCCTGCCGACGCGCGCGTACACCGGCCTGCAGGCCGGCGTGGCGGGCACGGTGTTCGTGCTCGAGTTGCCGGCGGGCGCCGAGGCCGCACGCGGCGGGCCCGCCCCCGCCTCCACGCTGCACCGTTACAAGGTCGCCGATCGTAAGGCCACGGTGTTCGCCAACGACGTCGCGAGCTACGCGGTGAGCGCCGACGGTCGCAAGCTGGTGTGGCGCGCGGCGGCTGCGGGCGGCGGGCCCGGTGGCCCGCCCGCTGCGGGCGCGCCGGCGGCACCGCCCACCCTGTTCCTCGTGGACGCCGACAAGACCCCGCCCACCGCGGGCTCGGGCAAGCTCCCCTACTCGCTTCGCATGTGGCTCGATCCGGTGGCCGAGTTCCGCCAGATCTTCCACGAGGGCTGGCGCACGCAGCGCGACTACTACTACGTGCCCAACCTGCACGGCACCGACTGGCCGCGCATGCGCGAGCACTACGGGAAGCTGCTGCCGCACGTGCGTCACCGTGCCGACCTGAACGAACTGCTCGACCGCATGGGCGCCGAGACCGCGACCGGGCACTCGTACGTGCGTGGCGGCGACATGCCCGAGATGCCGTCCACGAACGTCGG
>JBEGJG010000290.1:0-2918 GCA_041184705.1 Candidatus Eiseniibacteriota bacterium | reverse complement strand
GTGGGGGACACCGGGCTCGTCACGGTGCGCGGGCGGGTCGCGCTCGAGGGGCCGTCGTTCTCGCCGCTCTCGGGGCGCCCGTGCGCGGGCTTCGTGCTCGAGGCGCGCGGGGAGGGCACCCGGGTCGGGGGTCGCGTCAGCGAACTGCGGCCGTTCCGCGTCGTGGGTGAGGGGATCGTCGCGCGCGTCACCGAGGAGGGTGCGGACCTCGCCACCGCGGTCACGGCGGAGCGCACGCTGGCCCCCGGGGACCCGCTCCCCGAGCGCCTGCGCACGCTGCTCGCCTCGTCGCCCGAACTTCGCTGGTTGCTCGATCGGCGCGTCACGCTGCGCCTCGTCGAGCGCGCCGTGTTGCTGGGGAGCGAGGTCCGCGTCACCGCCATGGCCCGTCCCGCCGAGGTCGCGCGCGTGCATGCGGTCGCCGCGGGCGGCATGGACACCCTCGAACTCGCGGCCACCGGCACCGACGGTATGGCGTTCGCGGTGACCGAGCGTGGCGAGACGGTCGAGACGCCCGCCCGTTCCCTGTGGCTCGAGGCGACCGAACCGTTCGGGCGCGTGCTGATCTCGGACCGCGACCCCGCAGCGCACGACCTCGCGCCGTCGCTCACGGATCGGGTGCTCGCCGTGGCCGGGCCCGTGATCGTCATCGCGGCCATCCTCGCGCTGCTCCAGATCGCCACGCCCGCGTTCGGGTGGAGGGTGTGAGATGAGCATGCTCGCCACCGTGCTGCCGATCGCGCTCATGGGTGTGGGTGTGGCGGCGTTCGCCGCCGGCACCCGCGCACTGCGGCGCCATCGGTTGCTGCGCGACACCCCTACGTCCACGGTGCGCGGTCTGGCGCTGGGTATGGTCGAGGTCGAGGGTCGCGTGCGCGCGCAGGGGCACGTCGTGGCGCCGTTCAGCGGTCGCGAGTGCGCGTGGTGGGAGGTCGAGATCCAGATGCCCACGCACGGTCGAGGTGCCCTCGGGCGCTGGCAGACCGTGTACCGCGAGGCCTCGGGCCGTCCGTTCGTGCTCGCCGACGACACGGGCGAGATGCTCGTGCATCCCCATGGTGCCGTGGTGTGCGCCGCGACCGAGGTGGGCGAGGAGACGCGTGGTCTCGGCGTGCCCGAGCCGTACGCGGGCTTCATGGCCGACCGTCAGCTCGGCATGCGTCACGTCTGGGCGATGGGCCCCCTGCGGTTCCGCGAGCGCACGCTCGAGGAGGGACGCCACGTCTTCGTGGTCGGTCGCGCACAGGCCCCGTCCTACGCGACGACGCTGTCCATGCCCGAGGAGGCGATGCTCGCCACCGGCACGGACGGTGCGGTGGGCGGCACGCGCACGGTCGCGGCGTTCCACGACTCGCCGGTGATCCGGCGCGCCAAGGGCGATCCGATGTTCCTCATCAGTGGTCGTCGCGAGACCGACGCCAGTACCACGCTCGCGCTCGAGGCGGCGGCGGGCATCACCGGCGGGCCGGTGCTCGCACTGGCGGGGCTGGCCTGGCTCATCGAGGTGACGCGGCACGGCCTGCGGCCGTGACGCACAGGGAAGGGTCGCTGCGCGCGGCCCCGACACGGAGGTGACGATGCATCCGGCGGAACTGTTCTGGACGGCCACGATCGGGTTCGTGGTCGTGGGCTCGCTCGGTTGGCTGCTCTCGATCTACAACGGCTTCATCGAGCTGAGGAACCAGATCGGGCGTGCGTGGGCCAACATCGACGTGCTGCTCAAGCAGCGTCACGACGAGGTCCCCAAGCTGGTCTCGATCTGCGAGGGGCACATGGCGCACGAGCGCGCCGTGTTCGACCGACTCTCGGACGCTCGTGCGGCGCTGGCGGGCGTGAGGTCGGTGAAGCAGCGCGCCGACGCCGAGGGGCGCGTCGGTCGCGCACTCGGTGACCTCATCGCGGTGGCCGAGGCGGTGCCGGAGCTGCGTTCCAGCGAGACGTTCCGCGCCCTGCAGCAGCGCGTGAGCGAACTCGAGAACCGGATCGCCGATCGCCGCGAGTTCTACAACGACGTCGTGACGATCCACAACACCCGGCTCGAGCAGTTGCCCGACGCGTGGATCGCGCAGGGTATGCGCCTGGTCCCAGCGGAGCACTACCGCATCGCCTCGGTGGAACGCGAGGATCCCGGTATCGAATGGCGTCGTTCCGCCTGAGTTCACGCACCGAGTCACCGACCGGGGAATCGCGGTTCCGGCCGCGCCCCGCGTCGGGGTTTGCCGCCGTGTCCCGCGCCCGTTAGTGTCCCGCTCTCCCGTGCCGACAAGGATGCCGCCACGATGACCCCATCCACTTCCGCCATGCCCAAGCACGCCCCGCCCCCGGATCCCTCCGAGATGCCGCACGAGCGGGTGCTCGTCGCGGGGCTCGGGCGTGCCGGCCTCGACTACGCGTGCACGTTCGCGACCCATTCGGGCTCGCGTCTGGCGGGCTTCGTCGAGTCACGGAACGAGCTGCGTCGGTTCGCGCGCGGGATCGGGTTCCAGGCGCCCTCCGACGCTTCGCTGCTGCGCTGGCTCACGCGCAACGCGTGCGACGCGGTGGTCGTGGCGGCCCCTCCGGCTGAGGCGCCCGAGCTCGTCGAGCAGGCCGTGCGCTCGGGCCTCGCGGTGCTCGTGCACGGACTCGCCGCCATGCCCGGCCCCACCGCGATCCGCATCCGCGACCTGCTCGCGGGTAGCGAACGCCCGGTCGCGGCCGGTGCTCCCATCATGTTCCACCCGCTGTTCGCGCGCGCGCGTCGCACCGGGGCCCTGTCGCCCGAGCGCATCACGCAGCTGCGCGCCTCGGCTTCGGTCTCGCGCGTGTTCTCGCCGCTCGTGAACCCCGGTCGTGACGTGCTCGACTTCCTGCTCGCCGACCTCATGCTCGTGCTCACCGCCTCGTTCGGCGGCGTCGAGCGCGTGAAGGCCACCGGG
>JBEGJG010000289.1:0-2918 GCA_041184705.1 Candidatus Eiseniibacteriota bacterium | reverse complement strand
GCGCCGCGTCGAGGAGGAGTGCCGCGACGGCTGGACGTGGCTGGTGCGCGACGCGCAGGGGTTGGCGTTCCGGGCCGGACTGAGCGCGCTCACGCGAGAGGCCGCACAGGTCTCGGGCGTGTACGTGCCTCCCGAACGGCGCGGCCGCGGCCTGGCCACGCGCGCACTGCGCGAACTGTGCACGCGGCTGTTCGAGCGCGCGCGGCACGTCTGCCTGTTCGTGAACACGGTCAACGGGCCCGCGATCGCCGTCTACCGCCGCCTCGGCTTCCGGGCCCACGCCGCGTGGGCATCGGTGTTCCTAGTGCGCGAGCAGCCCTGACGGGTCAGTCGGCGGCGAACACGAACCCCAGCGAGAGTTCGGCGAAGCGCGTCGAGAAGGCGTCGGGGCCGCGCGGGTCATCCTCGCCGCGCACCACCCAGCGAGCCGCGAGTTCGAGTGCGGTGCCCTCGGGCAAGGGCAAAGCGAGCGCCGTCTCGAGGTGGAAGCCGCTCGGCCGGAAGGGGGCGTCACCCCCGAGCGCGAGTCCCGCCGCGAACGAAGGCGTGAGTCCGAACGCGCTCGTGAGCCGCGAGCCCTGACGGCGAAGCGCGAGACTCGTTCCGCCGTCATGGGCGCGGACCTCGGTCGACCACGAGGACGCGATCCCGGTGCGCCACGCCAGTCCGCCCACCGGCCGAGCCCCGTGCCCCGCGCCGGTCCACGCCCCCCCGCCGGAGAGGACGAGTTCGGCACGGGCCGGGCTCGCGACGAGCACGGCGAGGACGGCCATCGCGAGGAACACGGGAAGGGGTGAACGGTTCATGGTGGTTTCCCTCTCCAAATCGCGTGCCACGAACGGCACCCCATCAGCCTATCGTGTTTCCAACATGTTTCGGTGATGTTTCCGGTGTTGCCGGAAAAGGATTCCTGCCGGTGTGTCACCCCCGACTGTCCTCCCCGCAGGTTGCCGGTTCGTCGCGCGATTGACCGGAAGCCCGAACCGGCCGATACATTGCGAGTCCTGTCTCGGAGGTCCCGTGCGCATCGCCGCCATCGACATCGGCACCAACTCCATCCACATGGTGATCGCGGAAGCGACCCGTGGGGACGGCTTCGCCGTGCTCGACCGCGAGCGCGAGGTGGTGCAGGTGGGTCGCGGCTCGTTCCACGACGGCCGACTGCGCCGGGTCGCGATGCGCCGCACCGTGGATGCCCTGAGGCGTTACGTGCAGTTGGCACGTCGCCACTCGGTGGACCGCATCCTGTGCACCGCGACCGCCGCCGTTCGCGAGGCTCGCAACGGGGGCGAGTTCCTCACCTGGGCGAAGCGCGAGGCCGGCATCACACCGCGCGTCATCCCGAGCGAGGAGGAGGGACGCCTCATCCACCTCGCGGTGCAGTCCGCGCTCCGGCTCGACGACGACCCGGCGCTCGTGGTGGACATCGGAGGAGGCAGTGCGCAGCTCGTGCTGGTGCGTGGGTCCGATCTGCTGCGCGTCGTCGGAGTGCCGCTCGGCGCACTCCGTCTCACCGAGACGATGCTCGACGAGGACCCGCCCTCGGACGAGACCCTCGAGCGTCTGCGCCGACACGTCCGGCGCACGCTTCGCTCGGCATGGGAGGGCGGGGAGTGGCCGCAACCCGAACAGCTCTACGGTTCCTCGGGTTCGATCCACGCACTCGCGCAGTTGGCCCATCTGCAGGAACACGGTCGGGCGCTGCCGCAGGTGAACGGGCACGTGCTCACGCTGTCCTCGCTCGCGGCACTCACGAGACGCCTCGAGCGCATGCCGCGCGCCGAACGCGAGCGGCTGCCGGGGATCGACACGGCCCGCGCCGAGATCCTGGTGCCGGGCGCGATCGTGCTGGAACAGGTCCTGCGACTCGTCGGAGCCCGCTCGCTCACGTTGTCCGACTACGGCGTGCGTGAGGGTCTGGTCACCGACTGGCTGCGTCGACACGCCGAGGAGCTGCCCGCGCTCGAGGCCGCCGACGATCTGCGTCTGCGCAGCGTGCTCTCGCTGCTGGCCCGGTTCCAGCACGACGACCGCCACGCCCGACACGTCGCGGACCTCGCGCTCCAGTTGTTCGACGCGTTGCGTCCGTGGCACGGCCTGAGCGTGCGCGAGCGCGAATGGCTGCACTTCGCCGCGCTCCTGCACGACATCGGCTCCACGGTCGCCTACGACGGACACGCGCGGCATTCCGCCTACCTCATCCGCAAGGCGGGCCTGCGCGGCATCACGGCCGACGAGGTGGCACTCGTGGCGCTCGTGGCGGAGTACCACGGCGGGGCGCGGCCGCGACGCAAGCGTGACCCCATGTACGCGGCGCTGCCCAAGACGGTGCGGCGCACCATCCGATGGCTGTCGGCGATCCTGCGGGTGGCCGAGGGGCTGGACCGCAGCCACTACCAGCTCGTGCGCGGCCTCACCGTGAAACCGCGGCGCGACCGATTCCAATTGCTCACGGACACCCGTCGCCACGCGCAGCTCGAGGTCTGGGCGGGACAGCGACGCGCCAGCGACCTCGCGCGCTTGCTCGGCCGTCCGGTCGAGGTGACGCCGATCGTCAGCGAGCGGACGGCCGCGACGCGCGGACGCCGAGACGACGACACCACGAACGGATCGTCGCGACCCGCGCCTGCTCCAGACGGCGCGCCAGCACCCGCCCTTCGGGCCCCTGCCGCCGAGCGAACGTCACCAACGCGGCGCGGTCGTTCGCATCCCCCAGCGCCCGCTGCCAGCGCCGCGCCTCCGGCGCGCCCTTCGCCACAGCCCCCCCGACTGCTTCCGCGGCGTAGCGCCAACGCTTGACGGCCAACCGCGCCTCGTGAAGCGCGGTCATGTCGCCGGTCCTCAGCGCTTCGGCGACCCGCTTGCGCGCTCGGCGCTCCCAGCGCTCGGCACGCCGCGAGACGCGCGCGCTCCCGCCC
>JBEGJG010000288.1:0-2922 GCA_041184705.1 Candidatus Eiseniibacteriota bacterium | reverse complement strand
CCCATGTCGTCCGCTCCCGATCGCGCCCCCGTGCGCACCGCACCGTCGTCCGACTCGCCCCCTGTGCACCCCGCGCTCGCCGCCGACGCACCCACACACGACCCGCACGACCCTCAAGACCCGCACGACGCACGCACCGTGCTGCACGTGGACATCGACGCGTTCTTCGCCTCGGTCGAGCAGCAGCGCGATCCGCGCCTGCTCGGGCGGCCCGTCATCGTGGGCGCGGGCGTCATCGCGTCGTGCTCGTACGAGGCGCGCCGGTTCGGGCTCAAGGCCGGCATGCCGATCGGCGAGGCGCTGCGTCGCTGCCCCGACGCGGTGGTGGTGGCGGGGCATGCGCAGGTGTACCGCTGCTACGCCGAACGCCTGTTCGAACGCTGCCGTGCGCTCTCGCCCGACGTCGAGACGCACCTCGACGAGGCCTACCTCGAACTCACCGGCACCGAGCGCATGCACGGCGACCTCGAACGCGCCGCCGCCGAACTGCAACGCGACATCACCGCCGAGACCGGCCTCACCGTGACCTGCGGGATCGGTCCCAACCGCATGCTCGCCAAGCTCGTCGGCAAGACGCGCAAGCCCCGCGGGCTCGCCCGCGTGCGCGCGCACGAGGCCGAGGCGTTCCTCACCGCGCGACCCGTCGAGCAGCTCGCCGGTGTGGGGCACGCGCACGCCCGCACGCTGCGCGGCATGAACATCCGCACCATCGGCGACCTGCGCGTGCTACCCGTGGGCACGCTCGAGGCGCTGTTCGGTGCGACCGGGCGTCTGCTGCACGAGCGTTGTCGCGGACGCGACACCGCACCCGTGGTGGCCCGCGAGGTGCCCGTGTCCATCTCGCGCGAGACCTCGTTCCACACCGACACCGCCGATCCGCGCGCCATCGAGGGCATGCTCGAGTACCTGGTGGGGCGCGCCTGCCGTGCCGCGCGCGAGTCGTCGCTCGCCGCGCGCACCGTGGGTGTGCGGTTGCGCTACCCCGACGGCGAGTCGGCCGTGCAGGAGCGCACGCTGCCGCAGCCGAGCGCGGTGGATCCCGTGGTGCTCGCACTCGCGCTGCCCGTGCTGCAGCGCCTGCACACGCGCCGCGTGGCGCTGCACGCGGTCGGCGTCACGTTGTCGAACCTCGTGCTGGGCGCGGCCGAACAAGGCGCGCTGTTCGACGAACGCGAGGCCGGTCGTCGCGCCGCGCTGTGCGCCGCACTCGACCGCGTGCGCGGCGATTTCGGGCACGGCGCGGTCGTCTCGGGCCGCGCGCTGCACCTGCGCGGCACGCTGCCCGAGGATCGCAACGGGTTCGTGCTGCGCACCTCGTCGCTCACCAAGTAGGCGACCGCGTGTCCCCGTTCATGATTCATCACGGGTGCGTCGTGTCGCGACAGCATCGTCACACGTGCGTGCCGCGCACGGTCCGGCTCGCCAAGCGGGTTCGGGCGTGACCGCGTTCACGCCGCTGCGCGTGCGATCGCACGGCTCGCTGCTCGCGGGCGTGGCCTCGCCCGAGACGCTGTGCAGCGTCGCGGCCGAGCGCGGCCACACCGCGCTGGGCCTGACCGATCGCGACAACCTGCACCTCGCGGTGCGGTTCCTCGCCGCCGCACGCGGCTGCGGGCTCGCCCCGGTGATCGGTGCCGAACTCACCGCGCGCGGCACGCGTTCGTCGGTGCTGCTGTTGCCGTTCGATCGCCGCGGCTGGGCGAACCTGTGCGCACTCGTCACCGCGCGGCACCTCGACGAGGGGTTCGCGCTCGCGCACGCCGTGGGCGAGCACCACGCCGGGTTGCACGTCATCGCGGAATCCCCCGCGCTCGCCACCGCGCTGCTCGCCGCCGGCGTACCCGCGGCACTCGGTGCGGCCGACGAACGCGCCCGCGGGCGCACGCGCGGCAACGGTGGCACCGCGAGCGCGGGCGGGTTGTGGTTGGGCGTGCGCGGACTCACCGCCGAACGTGCGGGCCTGCGGGCGCGGTTGAGCGAGGCCTGGCGGCTCGGCGTGCCGGCCGTGGCCACCGGCGACGTGTGGCTGCTCGACCCCGCCGACCACGAGACGCACCGCGTCGCGGTCGCCGCCGCGCGCGGCGAGTTGCTGGAACGCCTGCCCCCGTCGGCGTTCTGCGCGCGCGACGCCTGCCTGCACGCACCCGAGGTGTGGGTGCAGCGCATCCGTGCGCTGTGCGCGGGCGCGGGCTGCGCCGAACAGGCCGACCCGCTGCTCGAGAACAACGCCGCGCTCGTCGCACGCGTGAGATGGACGCTCGCCACCGGCACACCCATCTTCCCGCGCGCGCCGCTGCCCGAGGGCGTGAGCGGCCCCGCGCACCTGCGCGAGCTCGCACTCGAGGGCCTCGCACGCCGCTACCCGTCGTCGGGCGCTCACCGAACCCGCGCCGCCACGCGTCGCGACGCGCTCGCACGACTCGACACCGAACTGGCGATCGTGGATCGCATGGGGTTCACCGACTACTTCCTGCTGGTCGCGAGCATCGTGGGGTTCGCGCGCGCGCGCGGCATCCCCACGGTGGGCCGCGGCTCGGGCGCCAGCTCCATCGTGTCGTACGCGCTGGGGGTGACCAGCGTGGACCCGCTGCGTCACGGCCTGTGCTTCGAGCGGTTCCTGCACCCGCAGCGTCGCGACTGCCCCGACCTCGACGTGGACCTGTGCTGGCGACGGCGCGACGAGGTGATCGCACACGTGTACGACACCTACGGGCACGACCGCGTCGCCATGATCAGCACGCACGCCACGTTGGGCCCGCGCTCGGCGTTCCGCGAGGCCGCCAAGGCGCTGGGCGTGCCGCTGCCGCGCGTCAACGCGCTCGCGCGGCGCGTGCCACGCGACCTCGACGCCTCCGCGCTCGAGCACGCACTCGCCGACGCGCGCCACCCGCACGCGTTCGGCCCCGAGTTCCGCGAGCCGCG
>JBEGJG010000287.1:0-2935 GCA_041184705.1 Candidatus Eiseniibacteriota bacterium | reverse complement strand
GCTCAAGACCTGGGGCATGACCATCAAGGGCAACTCGCTCGAGGTGAGTCAGCGCATGGAGACCAACCTGCCGGGCGTCTTCGGCGCGGGCGACCTCGTCAACTACCCCGGCAAGCTCAAGCTCATCGCGACCGGCTTCGGCGAGGCCGCCATGGCGGTGTGCGGGGCCAAGATGCTCGTGGACCCCTCGGCCCGCTACTTCCCGGGCCACTCCTCCGAGACCAAGGACGGGGGCGGCGCGAGTGCCTGAAGCCCGACCTTCGGGAGCGCCACGATGGACCTGATCCCGCCGCTCGCGCTGGAGTGGCTGGGGACGCTCGTGCGCTGGGTGCACGTGCTCGCGGCCATCATGTGGATCGGGGACTCGTTCCTGTTCATGTGGCTCGACTCCACGCTCGAGCTCCCACGCCAGCCGCGCACCGGCGACGTCGCGGGTGAGATCCATCTGGTGCACAGCGGCGGGTTCTACGAGGTCGTGAAGCGACGCTCGCTCACGCCCGCCGAACTGCCACCGCAGCTGTACGCGTTCAAGTGGCAGGCGTACTCGACGTGGATCTCGGGCGCCTGCCTGCTCATGATCGTGTACTGGCTCGGCGGTGGCGGTCTGCTCGTCGAGAGCGGAGCGAGCCTGAGCCACGGCGCGGCGGTCGCGCTCTCGGCGGGCTCGCTGATCGCAGGCTGGCTCGTGTACGACCTCGCGTGTCGCTCCCCGCTCATGCACCGCCCCCGCCTGCTCGCGGCCCTGCTGTCCGTGGTGCTGGTGGGCACCATCCTGGGGCTCACGCAGGTGCTCGGCGCGCGTGCGGCGTGGCTGCAGGTCGGCGCCATGCTGGGCACCGTCATGGCCGCCAACGTGCTCACGGTGATCGTGCCGGGACAGAAGCACATGCTCGCGCAGACCGCGGCCGGGCAGCCCGTGGACACCTCGCACGGCGTGCGCGCCAAGGTGCGCTCGACGCACAACCACTACCTCACGCTGCCCGTGCTGTTCATGATGCTGAGCCAGCACTTCCCCAGCGGCTACGGCCATCCCGCGAGCGGTCTCGTGCTGATCCTCATGATCGTGTTCGGGATCGTGCTCAAGTACGTCATGAACGCGCGCTGGCGCAGCGACCGCCGCGTCGTGGCGCTGGGGGCGGCCGCGCTGATCGCCGCGATCACGCTCACCGTGCGCACCGGCCACGGCGGAAGCGCGTCCGCGGCCCCCGACCTCGCGGTGCCCGACGAGCAGGCGCTGGCGATCGTCGAGCGGCGCTGCACCACCTGCCACTCCGATCATCCGAGCAACCCGTCGTTCCCCGAAGCCCCCAACGGGGTGAAACTCGACGGGCTCGACCGATTGCTCTCGCACGCCGATCGCGTGCAGGTGCGCGCGATCGACACGCGCACCATGCCGCTCGGCAACCTCACCGGCATGACCGACGCCGAGCGCGACACGCTCGCGGCGTGGCTCGCGCACCGTCCCAGCGCGTCGCGCTAGGCCCTCGCCCACCATGCGCCCCCGTCCGACTCCCCCGAGCCCGTCCGCGCCCTTGGCGCTCGGTTCGTGGGCGGTGGGACTCGCAGCGCTGGTCGTGTACCTGGGCCTCACGCCGAGCGTCCCCGGCGGCAAGGACGGCGCGGAGTTCGCGCTCGTGCTGGCCACGAACGGCCTCGCGCACCCGACCGGCTACCCGCTCCACACGCTGCTCGGCGGCGCGTTCGTACGAGCCCTGCACGCGATGGGTGCGGACTGGTCGTGGGCCGCGAACGCGTGGAGCGCGCTCGGCGGCGCGGTCGCGGTCGGGGCGCTGCACGCGCTTACGGTTCGACTGCTCGCCACGCGCGGAAACGTCGCACACGCCGGCGCGATCGCCCTGCTGCCCGCGGGGGCGTTCGCGCTCAACGCGGTGTGGACCACCGAGACCACGCTCGCCGAGGTGAACTCGTGGCACGTGGCGTGGGTGATGGGGGCCGCCCTCGTCGCCCTCGGCGCGGGTCGGGCCTTCATGGTGCGCGACACGCCGAACGCCCGCGTGCACGCGTGGACGCTCGCGTGGGGCGTCACGTTGGGTGCGGGAGCGGCGCACCACACCTCGGCCGTGCTCTACGCGGTCCCGCTCACGGTCACGCTGCTCGTGCTCGCCCAGCGCGCTGGACGGTCGCTGCCGGGGTTCGTGGGGCTCGCCCTGCTGGGGGCGATGCTGCCGCTGTCGTCGTTGTCGCACGTGTTCGCGCATGCGGCACGTCCCGATGCGGTCGCGCAGTGGCCGGCCCTCGAACCCGGATTGCGGGGGGTGCTCGACCATCTCACCGGGGCGCAGTACCGCGGCTTCCTCGGTCGGTTCGCACCGCACCCGTTCCAGCTGCAACTGCTCGTGCGCGAGATCCTGCCGTGGCTCGTCCCCGGCGTGCTGGCCGCCCTCGCGCTCCTGCGCCAGCGAGGCGACGCGGTGCGCGCCGCCCTCGCGGTGGCCACGCTCGCGCAGGTCGCGTGGGCGTTCGCCTACGGCGTCCCCGACCCCGCACCGTACTTCCTGCCCCCGCTCGCCACCGGGCTCGCGCTGCTCACCGTGGTCCTCACCGAGGGTGCCACCGTGCGACGCCACGCACGCACGGTGTTCGCTGTGGCGAGCGCTCTGGTGGTGGTGGCCGCGGTACACGGCATGCGCATCGCCGAGGCGCGCCGCGACTCGGTCGAGGCGTTCGACGCGCGCGTGGTCGGGATGTGGAACGCCATCCCGGACACCACCGGGTTCGTGGTCTGGGACGACGACATGGCGTACCGCCTGCGCGTGCTGCAATCGCTCGGGGGTTCGCACCCGCGCCTGAGCATCGTGCAGCCTCGCATGCTCACCTACCGCCCCGAGCGCGCACGCTTCGTCGCACGCCACGGGTTCGATCCCGTGGCCGACCTCGCGGTGCCCGCCGCCGGGAGCGACGAGACGCGATCGCG
>JBEGJG010000286.1:0-4640 GCA_041184705.1 Candidatus Eiseniibacteriota bacterium | reverse complement strand
TGGCGTCCGCTCGTGCCCGAGACGCCGTTGCAGCCGCATGCGCGGCACGCTTGGGACCTCGATCGTCGTCCCGTGGCCTCGCACGTGCGCCTCAACATCTTCCCCGACGGCGGTGTCGCGCGACTGCGCGTGCTGGGCGCCGTGCGCGGCCCCGTCGCGTGACCGTCGCCGAGCTCTCGTCACTGCCCGAGGCTGAACTGCACGAGGCGCTCACGGCGTGCTGCGGTGCCCCCGATTGGGTGCGTGCGACCGCCGCGAGCCGCCCGTGGGCGAGCCCCGACGCCCTGCTGGCCGCCGCCGAACGTGCGTGGCAGGGACTCTCCCCCGCGCAGCGTGCGCAGGCCGTGGCGCACCACCCGCGTCTGGGCGAGTCGCGCGCGGCCGCCGAGGTCAGCGCACGAGCGAACGCGTGGTCGGCGGGCGAGCAGGCCGGAACGCGTACGGCCGACGATGCGGTGCGCACCGCGCTGGCCGAGGGCAATCGGCGTTACGAGGAACGCTTCGGCCACACGTTCATCCTGTGCGCGAGCGGCCTGAGCGCCGAGCGCATGCTCGAAGCGCTGCGATCGCGCCTCGGGAACGATCCCGCGACCGAGCTCGAGGTGACCGCGCACGAGCTGTGGCGCATCACGCGCCTGCGTCTCGAGAAGCTGGTCGCCGATCCGCGCCCCTGACGTACAGCCCCCTGGAGGCCCCATGAACGCCATCACGACCCACGTGCTCGACCTCACCACCGGCCGCCCCGCCGCGGGCGTCGCGGTGCGCCTCGATCGCCTGACCGACGGCTCCTGGCAGGTCGCCGGCGATGCGGTGACCGACGCCGACGGGCGCGTGCGCGACGCGTTCCCGCCGCTCACCGGACCGGGCCGGTTCCGGCTCACGTTCGCCACCGGGGCGTGGTTCGCCGAGAGCGGCACGGCGTGCTTCCACCCCGAGGTCACGATCGTGTTCGAGGTGACCGAGGCGCGTCACCACCACGTGCCGCTGCTGCTGTCGCCGTTCGGCTACTCGACCTACCGCGGCTCGTGACGCGGGATCGCTAGGCGCGACCGCGCGCCTTCAGGATGCGCACGAACGACCGCCCGCGGATCTCGTCCACGGTGAGCCCCGACAGACGCACGGCCTCGTCCTCGGTGACCGCGCCCGACTGGACCCCGCGCAGGAAGTAGTTGAGCAGCCCCTGCCCGGTCGCGGCGTCGTCGAACACGTCGCCCACCAGCGTGGCCTGCGCGGCCTTCGAGACGAAGTTCTGCAGGCGCTCGCTGGCCGGCCCCACGCCCGCGAGGAAGAACTCGAACACCGCGGCGTAACGCGACACGAGCTGCGCGGGGTGCAGGTCCCAGCCCTGGTAGAACCCGCCCGCGAGCGAGTGCCGCACGTCGTCGGCGTGCAGTCGCCACGCCGCGTGCACGCCGGCACGGTTCTCGGCGCGCTGGCGGTCGGTGAGCGGCGTGCCGTCGCGTCCCGAGTGCACGGGGACCGGCAGGATGGCGGTGGAGCCGTCCGACAACCACACGCCCGTGCCCGCGAACGACACCTGCATGACGTGCTTGGCGTGATCGCACGCCGGATGGCGCATGCGCTGGTGCGCGGCGGTGATGCCGAGCGACGCGGTGTAGTCGTAGGTCCCGAAGTGCGCGGCCTGCAGACGTCCGGCGGCCGCTCCGATGATGCGCGGCATCATGCTGCGACCGTCGTGCTCGAGGACGTTCTGGGGCGTCTCGATCATGGCCTCGAACCGAAGCGTGCCCGCCGCGAGAGCGAACTCGCGCTCGAGTTCGGCGAGGAGCGCGGCGAACACGCTCACCTGCTCGAGCACCGTGATCTTGGGCAACGTCAGCACGAAGCCCTCGGGCAGTCGTCCCGCCTCGGCGAGCACCGTGCCGAGGAACAGTCGCATCGTGCGCAGGCTGCGCGCCCGCAACTCCTCGGTGAGCGGCTTCACGCGCAGGCCGATCGCGCCCGGCAGCGTGCCGGCGGCGAGGCCCTTGGCCACCTCGCGTGCCGCAGCCGCCACGTCGCGGTCCTCCTCGGCGTCGGGGCGCGTGCCGTAACCGTCCTCGAAGTCGATGCGGAAGTCCTCGACGGGTTCGCGCGCGAGCTTCTCGGTCACGCGCGCGTGCACCGCCTCGGCGAGCGCGCCCAAGCCGAGCGCCGCATCGAGGTCCGCCGGCGTGGCGGCGTACTCGGCCAGCGCACGACGCGCGACCTCACCCAGCTTGCCCGCGGTGTCGGCCCGGAACAGGTGCCCTCCGCCGTACACCACGTGCACCGGCTGGCGACGCGGCGGGTCGCCGGGGTGCGCGGCCATCCACGCGTGGTTGGGAGCGTGCAGAGTGTCGAGGATGGCGGTCAGCGCGGCGGGCGGGGTCGGGTCGGTCATCGGTCCGGTTCCGGGGGCTCGAGGGTGAGAAGGCCGCCTCGCTTCGGGCGGGGCGGCGAGTGTGCCACGCCCGTCGTCCGGGGTCACCCGCATGGACGAGGGGCGCCATGGGGCGCAAGATGGGCCTCTCCCCGGAGACCCCCATGAGGATCGCCGTCATCGGCGCGGGAGTCGCAGGCCTGGCGGCCGCGGCTCGCCTGCACCCGCACCACGACATCACCGTGTACGAGGCCGAGTCGCATCTCGGTGGGCACGCGCTCACGCGGCTCGTGGACGACTCCGCGCTCGTCGCCTCGCTGGCCCGACCCGACGGTCTCGGCCGTCGTGGGCATGACCCGCGCACCGGGCCACGCCCCACCGAGCATGCGGCCGATCTCGGATTCATGGTGTGGAACCGCCACACCTACCCCGGGCTCACGGCGTTGTTCGAGCGTCTCGGCACCGCGACCGCGCCCACCTCGATGGGATTCTCTTCTCGGTGCGCGATGCACGAAGCGGGCTCGAGTACGCGGGCGAGACGCTGAACGGGTTGTTCGCGCAACGCCGCAACCTCGTGCGACCGTCGTTCCTCGCGATGATCGCCGCCATCCTGCGCTTCAACCGTCATGCGCGGGACTGGGTGGCGGGCCCGCACGCCGACGCGACGCTGGGCGAGCTGCTCGAACGCGAACGCCTGCCGCGCGCGTTCCGCGACCACTACCTCATCCCCATGGGGGCTGCGATCTGGTCGGCGAGCGAGCGCGACATGGACGCGTTCCCGGCGGCGTTCTTCGTTCGCTTCCTCGCCAACCACGGCATGCTCGAACCGCCCTCGCGCCAGTTCCGCTGGCGTGTGGTGACGGGCGGCTCGCGTCACTACGTCGCGGCCCTCGTGCGTCCGTTCGCCGACCGCGCGCGCACGGGATGCCCGGTGCGGCGCGTGGAGCGCACCGCGGACGGCGTCACGGTGACCACCGACGCGGGCACCGAGTCCTTCGATCGCGCGGTGCTCGCGCTGCACGCCGACCAGGCGCTCGCCGTGCTCGCCGACGCGACCCCGCTCGAACGCGAGGCGCTGAGCGCGTTCCCGTACCGCACGAACGACGCGGTGCTGCACACCGACACCGCGCTGCTGCCGCGCGCGCGAGCCGCGTGGGCGAGCTGGAACTACCACGTGCCCGCCGAGCGCGGAGCACCGGTCATGGTGACCTACGACCTCTCGCGCCTGCAGCACCTCGCGACCCCGGGGCCGCTGCTGCTCACGTTGAACGACGGGGGTCGTGTCGCCGCGGGCCGTGTCGTCGAGCGACGGGTGTTCGCGCACCCGGCCTTCACGCGTGCCTCGATCGCCATGCAGGAGCGGCACGCCGAGGTGGACGGCACCCATCGCGTGCACTTCTGCGGGGCGTACTGGCGCAACGGTTTCCACGAGGACGGCTTCGCGAGCGGCGAGACGGTGGCCGCACGCATCCTGGCGTTGGACGCGGGGCGCGCATGAGGAGCGCGCTCTACGTGGGACAGGTGCGACATGCGCGCCGACGCCCGGTCGAGCACGTGCTGCGGCACTCGCTCTACATGCTGTACCTCGACCTCGACGAACTGCCGCGCGCGGCCGCGCCCTGGCCCCTGTTCTCGACGCACCCCGCCCTGCTCTGGTTCCGCCGCGCCGACCACCTCGGGGACCGTCGCGTACCGCTCGCCGACGCGGTGCGCGCGCTCGTCGCGGAACGCCTCGGCTTCACGCCCACGGGCCCGGTGCGCGTGCTCACCCACCCGCGCACGTTCGCCGTGGCGTTCAACCCGGTGAGCTTCTTCTACTGCTTCGCGGCCGACGGCGACCGACTCGAGGCGGTGGTCGCCGAGATCCACAACACGCCCTGGAACCAGCGGCACTGCTACGCGTTCGACCTGCGCGACGGCCGCACCGCGTTCGAGGTCCCCAAGGAGTTCCACATCTCGCCGTTCCTCGGCATGCGCCTCACGCACGTCTTCCGCTTCGGCGTGCCCGGGGAACGACTCGGGGTGGGCGTGGAGAACACGGGCCCCGACGGTGCGGGGTTCACCGCGGGTCTCGCGCTGGAACGCCGTCCCCTGCGCGCCCGCACGCTGCTCGCGGCGATCGCGCGCCATCCGTTCATGACGGTCGCGGTGCTCGCGGGCATCTACGGCCACGCGCTCGCACTGTGGCTCAAGCGCGTGCCCTACCACCCTCACCCCGACGACGCGAAACGCCCGGTCCGCTGAGGCGGTTCCCGCCCGCCGTCGCGCGGGCTATGCT
>JBEGJG010000285.1:0-4612 GCA_041184705.1 Candidatus Eiseniibacteriota bacterium | reverse complement strand
CCCTCGTCCTCGCGCTCCTGCCCGCGATCAACGCCGCCCGCACCGAACCGGTGCGCGCCGTGGCCCGCCGTAGTCTGGCCTGGGTGTTCGTGGCCGCGCTGGCGCTGCGACTGGGCATGGAGGGGCTGCGCCTGTTCCCGTCCGGGCCGTGGCGGATCACGCTGGAATGGGCGACCGGGCTGTTGGCGGTGGTGCTCGTCGCGTTGTACGCGCAGGTCGCACGCACCGGGCCGTTCAAACGTGGGGCCCGCACGATAGGCCTCGTGCTGCTGGGGCTGGCCACGTTGCTGTTCTGGCAGGGCGAGACCGGTGGCGCCATGTTCTTCGCCACCCTCGCCACGCTGCGCACCCCGTGGGTCGCCGTGCTGTCCACCGTGGAGCGGCTGCGCGCCTCGATCGCCGCGTTGCTCGTGGCGGTGGCGATGTTCGTCGGCGTGCCCGACGGACTGCTCACCTCGGACACCTCGCTCGCGCTGGTGCGCCTGGCCCGGGTCGTGGTGGGTTTGGGGGCGGCGTGGGCGGCGATGCGTGCGTTCCGTGCGTTCACCGACGACCCCACGCTGGGGATCCGCCGCGTGAGCCTGCGGCTCGCGCTCTCGCACGTGCTCGTGGTGACCATCCCCCTGTTCATCGTGGTGACGCTGTGGGTGAGCAGCACCTATCTGGGAGTGAACGCCGAGCGCGCACTCACCGCGGGCCGATTGCTGGAGCGCGAGTCCGCGGCGTTCGAGGCGTCGGCGCGGGCCACCCTCGCCGCTGCGAGCGATCCGCGGACCGCGGCCCGTGCCATGTCGATCGTGCGCGGCGCGCGCTGGCCGGGAACGCGCGCCTACGTGGTGCGGAACGGCGTCGCGCAGCGTGCGGTCGGCGAGCCGATCCCGGGCGACCCCGCACTCGCCGACTGGGTGGCGGGACTGGACACGTTGCGCGGCCACGGGGTCGTGGATATGGGGGGGACGCGCTGGCTCGGCTGCGCCGTGCGGATCCAGGGCACCGGACTGGTGGTGCTCTCGCCCATGCAGAGCGTGCTCGACAGCACGCTCGCACCCATCATGGGCTCGGAACTCGTCATGTTGCGTGCGCGGCCGCTCGAGGCCGATCTCGACTCGCTCGTGATGGTGGCGGGCGAGATGGAGGAGGACGCCACGAGTCCGGATCCCGAGGTGGTGCGCGGGGACTCGCTCTCGGCCGCGCGACTGCGCGCCGCCGCCGAGGTCATGGGCATGCGCGACTCGGTCGTGCGCGCTCACCGACGGCAGGTGCCCATCGCGATCGCGGCCGGGGACGACACGCTGAGCGTCCAACTGGTCGGCTACGGGCTCACCGGTCAGGTCTCGGTGATGGGGTTGCGTCACCTCGAGGGACGTTGGCAGGACGATGCCTTCGCGCTCACCGTCCGCACCTCGCTGCGCTCCATCCTGATGGGGCTGTTCGACAAGTTGCGCGACAACCCGTGGCAGGCGATCCCTGTGGCCGCACTGGTGGCTCTGGGGCTGCTGCTCCTGCCGCTCTTCGCCACCAACCTGCGCATGGTGCGCGGCATGGGCCGCAGCATCACGCACGCCATCCGCGCCCTGCGCGAGGGTGCGCGGGCGTTCAGTGAGGGGCGTCTCGCGCACCGCATCCTCATCGAGGGCGAGGACGACCTGTGGGACGCGGCGCAGCAGTTCAACACCATGGCGGCCGGTCTGGAACAGGCGCGCGAGGCCGAGCAGGAGCGCACGCGTTACGAGAACGAGCTCGAGGTCGCACGGCGGATCCAGGCCCGACTGCTCCCGGCGGCCCCGCCCAGCGTGCCGGGCTACGATCTCGCCGGACGGTCCGAATCCGCGCGCGAGGTGGGCGGCGACTACTACGATCATCTCGACCTCGGCGGCGGTCGTTGGTTGCTCGTGATCGCGGACGTCTCCGGCAAGGGCGTGCCGGCCTCGCTCCTCATGTCGGGGTTCCGCGCCGCGCTCATGGGGATGACCACCGGTCAGGAGTCGCCCGCGATGGATCGCGTCGCGTCGCGGCTCAACGAGTTCCTGCACCAGAGCGTCGAGGCCGGACGGTTCGTGACCGCGTTCCTCGGTGTGCTCGACACGAACAGCGGACGGTTCTCGTACGTGAACGCCGGGCACAATCCGCCGCTCCTGCGGAGATCGGACGGTCGGGTGGAGACGCTCACCGAGGGTGGGCTCATCCTAGGCATCCTGCCGGGCTCCACCTATGACGCCGCCGAGACCGTGATCGAGCCCGGGGACCTCATGCTGCTGTTCACCGACGGCGTCACCGAGGGCGCCGATGCGTCGGGTGAGCAATGGGGGGACGATCGGCTCGTCACGCGTCTGGGGACCGTGCATCCGCTGCCCGCGCGCGAGGTCGCCGAACGCATCGTGCGCGAGGTGCGCACGTTCGAGGGCCAGAGCGGTCCGGCCGACGACCTCACCGTGCTGGTGGTGAAGCGCCTCTAGGGAGCGAGGCGGCGCAGACGTTCGGTGAGTGCGCGCGTGGCGGCGTCCCCGGGGGCGGCCGCGCGCAGCGTGTCGAGCTGGGTGGCCGCCGCGGCCCACTTGCCCTGATCGAGCAGCGCGATCACGAGCACCTGGCGCGCCGCACGATCGTCGGGGTCGAGCGGCAACACGGACACCACCAGCGACTCCGCGGCCGCGGCGCGTCCGAGCGAGGCCCAGGCGTGGGCGCGCAGCGCACGGCTCGTGACCCAGTACGGGATGGCGTCGGGGTCGCGTTGCGCAGCGTCGGCACGGTCGAGTCGCTCGAGCACCTGCTCCGGACGACCCGTGGTCACGAGGTCGCGTGCGGCGAACAGGTCGCGCACCGCGCTCGGGGACACGAGGGCCACGGGGGGCTCGCATGCATTGCAGGATCACGGTCGCCGGTGCGTCGGGGTTCGAGGCGAACGTGTCGAAGCGCGACCAGCGCAGCGAGCCGTCCCGATACCACACCTGCAGCGCATGGTCGGCGCCGAAGGCGTACTCCACACCGTGCGGCAGGTTCTGCTGCACCACGACCGCACCCGGCGGCAGAGTGGGGTACGCCGCCGCGTGAGGCGCGGCCAGTCCATGAACGCGCCGGTCTCGGGCGGCTCGGCCGTCACGGTGGAGGCCGCCCGCGGTGCGCGCGCCAGGGCCGCGAGTCGCGCGCCGGTGAACGCGAGCGCGAGCGCGGGGTGCGCGGCCCCGAGCACCGCGACCGACGCGACGCCCGTTCCGAGACTCGCGTACTGCGCGCGGTTCGGTTGCCACGAGGGGAAGATGGGAGCGAGCGTGGCGGTCGCGAGTGCGGTCCACACGAGTCCCCACGCGATCCACGCGCGCAGACGCACAAGGCGTTCGCGCGCGGCGGCCGAGCGCGCGAACACCACGAGTGCGATCAACGCGAACGCCAGTGCCACCCCAGCGACCTTGCGATCGTCGGGCGAGGGCGCGAGCGGCAGGCTGGCGAGCGCCTTGGCGCTCCCGTGCGTGGCCCATGCGAGGCGATCGAGTAGCGTGGCGGACAGGGCTTCGTCCGAACCTGCGATGCGGCGCGGGAGTTCGAGCCCGGCGTGCGTGCGCACCCCGAGCGAGACCGCGCCCCACACGAGCACGACCACGCCGGTCGTCATGATGCGGCGCAGGCGCTCGCGGGTGTCGCGTGCCGCCCCCGGCACGAACGGCAGGAGCACGGCGGTCACCACCGCCACCTCCTTGCACAGCAGCGCGGCGGTGAGCGCGCCGAGCGCGAGCGGCCAGCGCCGTCGTGAGGCCGCATGCACGGCGAGCGCGCTCGCCACGAACAGCCCCACGTCCACGAACTGCGTGGGCCAGCCCGCGATCGTGCGCGTGCTCTCGGCCCCGAGCGCGAACGCCCCCGCGCACATCGCGAGCGGACCCGGCCACGAGGGGCGCAGCGCTCGCGTCACGAGTGCGGCGCCGAGCGCGAGCAGGACGAGATGCAGGACCGTCGCGATCCACGGATGGCTCACGAGGGTCGGGCCGAGTCCGGCGTAGTAGAGCTGATGCGGGATGGGACGCCAGAACGCCTGCGAACCGCCGCCGTCCAGGAGCGTACCCATGCCCTGCAGGAGTGCGCGATGCAGGAAGTCGAAGTCCTCGGCGACCGGTTCGCCCCACGGTGCGCCACGCATGGCGAGCGCGAGCGGTATCGCACTCGCGGCGGCCCACCATGTCCACGGATCGCGCCACGCCGCGGGCAGCGGAGCGCTCGCGCGTTCGGGTGAAGCGCTGTGAGAGGGGGCGATGGGCTTGGGCATGGGGCCTCGAGGGTCCGCACAATATATAGGAGGGTCCCGGAAGGGTGGTGACACGTGCCCGCGATTGGGTGTGATGGCGCAGCGACCTGGGGCATCCGGCACGAACCGGTGGTCGAATCGCATCGTGCTGCGCGGGGCGTCGGCTCGCTACCGACCGGCTCGCACTCGTAAGCCCTTATCGAACAGGCCCCACGGGAATCCTTCCGCGGAGGGCGTATCACGGGACCGGTCTGGCCCACCTCTTGCGGTGACGGCTGGTGGAGAGACCGGCCGTGACCGGTCGAGGTTCCCTGCACACCCACCGGAGTCGCTCGTGGTCCCTGCCATGCGCGACCCGCTCCGAGAGAGAGACCC
>JBEGJG010000284.1:0-2973 GCA_041184705.1 Candidatus Eiseniibacteriota bacterium | reverse complement strand
GCGACCGCGGCGATCCTCGATCGACTGCGGGGCGAGGTCCGCGTGCCCCGGGCGCAGCCTTGGCGAGCGGTCGGGACGCGTCCGCCACGCGAAGCGGTGGTGAGCGACCACAACTGGGACTCGGTGCGTCGTGTCATGTGGGACCTCGTCGGGATCGTGCGCAGCGACGAGCGCTTGGCCTTCGCCGCCCGCCGGCTCGCGTTGCTGTCGGATGAGATCGAGCGCGACTACGAGCGCCTGCGGCTGTCCCCGGACCTGGTGGAGCTACGCAACATCGCGCTCGTCGGCAGCCTCATCGTGGCCTCCGCGTCGCGCCGGCGGGAGAGTCGAGGTCTGCACACGAACCTCGACCACCCGGCCCGCTCCGCGGTCTGGGGGCGCCGCCGCGTCATCCTGCGCCGCCCGCAGGGGCCCCATGCACCCCTTGTGCCCCCCTCGGGGCGACGCCTATAGTCCCGGCTCGGAGGAGTCATGAGCCACGACCCGGCGTTCATCGACATGGTGGAGCAGCTGCGCGAGGAGGGGGGCAACCGCTACCCGCGCGAGGCCTATGCCTTCGTCGTGGCCGCACTCGGGGAGACGGTGCGGCAACTCCCGCCCGAGCGCCTGGCGGATGAGGCGCGTCGGCACCTCTCGGGCCGCGAGCTCGTCGTCGGCGCCCTGCGCTTCGCGCGGGCCCGCTTCGGTCCGCTCGCCTCGACCGTGTTCGCGGAGTGGGGGGTGAATCGGTCCGAGGACATCGGCCGGATCGTGTTCGACCTGGTGGCCGCCGGGCATCTCTCGGCCCGGCCCGAGGACACCATGGCCGACTTCATGGACGGCCCCGACCTGCTGGCCGTCCTCGCGGAGCCCGATCCGCCCGCCCCCGTCGGCGGCCGGTAGACCGCACCGCGTGCGATCCCTCGCCCGCTTGTTCGGGCTGCTGCGGCCCTATCGCCTGCGTCTGGCCTTCGCCATCGCCTGCATGGTGGTGTACTCGGCCACGTCCACGATCTGGCTGGTGCTCATCCAGCCCTTCATGTCGGTGCTGTTCCGAGGCGCGAACGCCTCGCAGGTCCCGAGCGCCGGCGTCGAGGTCCCCGCCCTCGCACAGGCGCAGTCCGCGCTCACCGCGTGGTTGGCCTCGGTCCCGCCCTTCGTGGCGTTCGAGCGGCTGTGTCTCGTCATCCTCGGCCTCTTCCTGGTGCGCAACCTCGCCGACTACGCCGCCTCGTACCTGAGCGTTTCGGTGGAGCAGGCCGCGACGCGCGACCTGCGTCGCATGCTGTTCGCGCATCTGCAGCGACTGCCGCTGTCTTACCTCAACGCGCGACGCTCGGGCGAGGTCATGTCGCGCGTCACCAACGACGTCGAGGCCCTGCGAGGGGCGTTGGCCGCCGGGATCAGCAACCTGCTCAAGGACGGCCTCACGCTCATCGGCACGCTCGTCATGGTGTTCGCGGCGTCGTGGCGGCTGGCGCTGTTCTCGTTCGTGGTGCTGCCGCCGGCCGCCGCGGCCCTGGTGTGGATCGGCCGCAAGATGCGCAAGCGTTCCGGGCGCGCGCAGGAGGAGATGGCCTCGCTCACCGGCGTGCTGCAGGAGAACCTGAGTGGCGGGCGCATCGTGCGAGCGTTCGGGGCCGAGCGTCAGGAGGAGGCGCGATTCGAGCGCTGGAACAGCGGCTACTTCCGAGCGTTCACACGGCTGCGGCGGGTGTCCGCGGCGGCCAAGCCCATGTCCGAGTACGCCATCATCCTGGTCGCGGTCGCGATCGGTTGGATGGGCGCCCGCGAGGTGTTCGAGACGCGCACGCTGCCACCCGAGCGATTGTTCACGTTCGTGGCCGCGCTCCTCAGCCTGCTGTCGCCGGTGAAGAGCCTGTCCGAGATGGGTGGCACCATGGCCGCGGGCATGGGGGCCGCGGACCGCGTCTGGCAGGTGCTCGACACCCCGCCCAGCATCGCCGACGCGCCCGGGGCGCGAGCGCTGCCGCCGCTCGCCGACGCCATCCGGTTCGAGCACGTCTCGTTCGCGTATTCGCCCGATCGTCCGGTGCTGCACGACGTGGACTTCACCGTGCGGCGCGGGGAGGTGGTGGCGCTCGTGGGCACGAGCGGCGCGGGCAAGAGCACGACCCTCGATCTGCTGGCGCGGTTCCACGACCCCGTCTCCGGTCGCGTCACGATGGACGGGAACGACCTGCGCGGCATCACGCTCGCCTCGTTGCGCCGGCAGTTGGGCGTCGTCACGCAGGAGACCATCCTGTTCCACGACACGGTGCTGGCGAACATCGCGTTCGGGCTCGATCGCGTGGACGACGCGGCGGTCGAGGCGGCCGCTCGCGCCGCGCACGCGCACGACTTCGTCTCACGACTGCCGCAGGGCTACGACACCGTGATCGGCGATCGCGGCGTGCTGCTCTCGGGCGGTGAACGCCAGCGCATCGCCATCGCGCGCGCCCTGTTGCGCAACCCGCCCGTGCTGCTGCTCGACGAGGCCACCTCGGCGCTCGACACCGAGAGCGAACGACTCGTGCAGGACGCCCTCGAGCGCCTCATGCACGATCGCACCGTGCTCGTCATCGCGCATCGCCTGTCCACGGTCCAGCACGCCGACCGCATCCTGGTGTTCGAGGGCGGCCGCATCGTGGAGCAGGGGCGTCACGACGAGTTGCTCGCGAAGGGTGGCGCGTACCGCCGCCTCCACGACATGCAGTTCCGCGACGCATGAGCGACACGCCCGCCGACGCGGTGCCTGCGGGCGGCTTCCGTCGCATCGCCGTCCTGCGCCTGTCCTCGCTGGGGGACGTCATCCTCACGCTGCCCGCGGTCCACGCGCTGCGGCGCGCATGGCCCGACGCGCGCATCACCTTCTGGGTGAAGGAGGAGTACGCTGGCGTGGTGCGACACGATCCCGCACTCGATCACGTGCGCGTGCTCGAACGCGACGCCCGGCGGATCGAGGACCTGGTCAGCATGAGCGCCGAACTCGAG
>JBEGJG010000283.1:4293-5663 GCA_041184705.1 Candidatus Eiseniibacteriota bacterium | reverse complement strand
CACGAGATCGATCGTCGGCAGCGTCAGATGTGTATAAGAGACAGCCTAGTCTGGCTGCCGCCCCTCGCGTCCCGCCGCCCACCCGGGCGGGACGCCGCCGTGTCCCTCGCCCCGGACCCGAACTTGGCCCTGCGCACCCTCGTCCTCCGACCGCTCAAGACGCTGCCCGTCGTGTCGCTCGCGGCGGTGCTGGCCGTCACGGGAGCGTCCGCCCAGACCCTGCGTCTCGCCGATCGGGCCGCGCTCGACGCCGCCGCCTCGGCCGGGGCCGCCGCCGGCATCGCCCCGGTGCCGATGGCCGGTCCGGTTGACGCCGCGCGCTATCGGGTGGGGCCCGGCGACGTGTTCCTGCTCTCGCTCTACGGTCCGGTCCAGCGCGAGACCCGGCACACGGTCTCGGCCGAGGGGTTGCTCCTCATGCCCGAGACGGGCCCGCTCGAGGTCTCGGGCCGCACGCTCGCCGAGGTGCGTGAACTCGTGGACCGCCGGCTGCGCGGGGTGCTGCGCGGGGTCGGCATCCAGTTCCAGTTGGTGCAGCCGCGCCGCTTCATCGTGGACCTGACCGGCGAGGTGCGGCTGCGCGGTCCGCTGGTGGTCAGCGGCGGCAGCCGACTCTCGGACGTGTTGCCCGACTCCATGCTCACCGAGCGCTCGTCGCGTCGTCGCATCGAGGTGCGCTCCTCCGACGGCACCGTGCGAGTCGTGGACCTGCAGCGGTTCCGGCTCGCGGGCGAGGACGGCGGGGATCGTCCGCTCGCCGACGGCGACGTGGTGCACGTGCCCGTGGGGCGCGAGTTCATCGCCGCCTGGGGCGGGGTGGGACGACCGGGGCGCCTCGAACTGGGGCCCGCCGATTCGCTCGCGACGCTCGTGCGACTGGCGGGCGGACTGCGCGCCGATGCGGTGCTCGATCGGGCGCTGCTCGTGCGCTGGCGCACCGCGTCGGGTGCCGAGAGCGTGTGGGTGTCCCTCGTGGGCCCGCTGGGTGGCCCCGAGTTGCGCGACGGGGACGAACTGCACGTGTTCGTGGATGCCGACCGGGCCTCGGACCACGTGGAGGTGATGGGGCGTGCCGTGCGCACCGGCACCTACCCGATCCGTCGCGGTGTCACGCGCCTCTCGGAACTGCTGACCGTCGCGGGGGGGCTGCTGCCCGACGGCGACAGCACGGCCGTGGAGCTGCATCGCGGGCGCATCGTGGGCGGGGTCGCCGACCCCGAATTCGAGCGCCTGTCGCGCCTGTCGCGCAACGAGATGACGACCTCGGAGTACGAGACGTTCCGCGTCCGGATGGCTTCGCTCGCCCCCGAGTTCCGCGTGGACCTGCGTGCGGTCGTGCGCGGCGGGATCAACGACCCCGTGTTGCGGTC
>JBEGJG010000283.1:0-4252 GCA_041184705.1 Candidatus Eiseniibacteriota bacterium | reverse complement strand
GTGCGCGTGGACGGGCAGGTCCGACGCCCGGGTCTCATCGAGTACGTGCCCGGCAAGCCGTGGCAGTACTACCTCGACCAGGCGGGTGGGTTCGCCGCGCGTGCGTCGCGTTCGAAGGTCCGCATCGCACGGCGCAGCAGTGGGCAGACGTCCCGAGGTGAACGCGTGGGCGTACATCAAGGAGACCATCATCGTGGTCGCCCAGCTCGCCACCATCTGGATCGCGATACGGAATTAGGATAGGCGCGCTGACGAACAGGGCCACACGTGGGCATATTCGGCCTCGATACCGGACCCCCGGCAGGACGTGCCGGATGCTCATCGGGACGGGGTGTCGAAGGGCTACCCTGCGACTCGCGTTCGCGTTAGCGCCCGGGGCGTCTTCGCGGAGCGGTGTACCACCTTCCGGAGTGCGGTCCTCGCGCGTTCCCACGCGCGACCTTCGGCGGCTCCAACCCTAGAAACCGTTTGACGATACGAGGGGTGCCGCTTACCTTGCCCCGAAGCGGTCCGGCCCCCCGATGGATAGCGGCGGGTCGGGCGCACGTTCCGGGTCATGGAAGTCGCTCCCGACTCGACCCGCCCACCGAACGAGGGGTTTCAATGAGGATCCTGGTCACAGGAGGTGCCGGCTTCATCGGTTCGCATCTCGTGGAGGAGCTCCTCCAGCGAGGGCACGAGGTCTGGGCACTGGACGACCTGTCCACGGGCCACCTCGGCAATCTGCGCACCTTCGAGCGTCACGCGCGGTTCCGGTTCCTCGAGGGCAGCGTCATGGACACCGCCCTGGTCTCGGGCCTCGTCGCCCAGTGCGACCGCGTGTTCCATCTGGCCGCCGCCGTGGGCGTGAAGTACGTGCTCGAGAACCCGCTCCGCTCGCTGCTCACGAACATCCGTGGCACCGAGGTGGTGCTCGAGGCCTGCCACCAGCACGGGCGCAAGGTCGTGATCACGTCGAGCAGCGAGGTGTACGGCAAGGGCGTCTCGGTCCCGTTCTCCGAGGACGACGACCGTCTCATCGGCCCGACCCACAAGCTGCGCTGGTCCTACGCGTGCGGCAAGGCCGTGGACGAGTGCCTCGCGCAGGCGTACTTCCAGCAGTACCGCATGCCGGTCGTGACCGTGCGCTGCTTCAACACCTGCGGTCCGCGCCAGTCGAGCGCCTACGGCATGGTGATCCCCAACATGGTGCAGCGCGCCCTGCAGGGTGCGCCCATCCACGTGTACGGCGATGGCCAGCAGTCGCGTTGCTTCTCGTCGGTCACCGANNNNGACAACCCGCAGGCCGAGGGGCAGGTCTTCAACGTCGGCACCGACGAGGAGGTCACCGTGCTCGAGCTGGCCAAGCGCATCAAGCGCATGTGCCAGAGCGATTCGGCGATCGAGCTGGTGCCCTACGAGCACGTCTACGGCCAGTCCTTCGAGGACATGCGCCGCCGCGTGCCCGACCTGCAGAAGATCCGTCGCGTCGTGGGCTACCGCCCCATGGTGACGCTCGACCGTCTGCTCGAGGTCACCATCCGCGACCACTGCGAGCGCATGGGCATCCCGTGCCCCATCGAGGTCCCCGCGGCGTGATCCGGTCGCGCCCCGGGGCCCACCCCGGGGCGCGTGCCGCACCCGCACCTCCCGCCGCATGACCGCGTCCCCCTTCCTCGCGCTCGCTCTGGCCGCGCCCATCGCGTGGCTGCTCGTGCCGGTCGGTGTGCGCGTGGCGTGGGCCGTCGGTTGGCTCGATCAGCCCGCGGCGCGCAAGCTTCACAGCTCCGCCATGCCGGTGCTCGGCGGCGCGGTCGTGTTCGTGGCGGCGATCGCGGCGTGGGGCCTGACGCTCGCGCGCATCCCGCACTCCGACGCCGACTGGCAGGCGTGGTACCTGCTCGCGGGCGCATTCATCATGCTGGTGGTCGGGCTCGTGGACGACCGCTTCGGCATGCAGCCGAACCTCAAGATGCTCGGGCAGGCGGTGGCCGCCACATTGCCCATCGCGGCGGGGCTCGTCCCCGACCTCGGCCTCCCGGTGGGGATCGAGGCCGCGATCGTGCTGGTCGCGCTCGTCGGGTTGATGAACGCGGTCAACTTCCTCGACAACATGAACGGCATGGTCGGCGGACTGGCCCCGATCGCGCTGTTCGGGTTCGCCTGGGCCTCGCTCGAGCGCGGGGCCCACGGCGTGGCCGCGGCCCAGTTGGCGCTGGCCGGGGCCTGCCTCGGGTTCCTGCCCCATAACTTCCCCAAAGCCCGCATGTTCCTGGGGGACGCGGGCAGCCTGTTCTTGGGGTATAGTCTCGGCGCGTCCGCCCTCATGACCATGGAGGGGGCGGCCCCGGGCTGGGGCCGCGCCGGGGCGCCGCTCATCCTGGCCTACCCGGCGTTCGACATGGTCTTCGTGATCGTCACGCGCCTGCGCGATGGCCGCCCGGTGCAACAGGGCGGCAAGGATCACACCAACCACCGACTCGCGAGTGTATTGAAATGTCCGATTCGAACGGTTCTCGTGATGTGGGCCAGTGGGGCCGCCCTCTGCGCCGCCGGAACAAGTATGCTGCACCTCAATCAGCCGCTGCCGACGGTCCTCCTGTGGGGCCTGTCGACGATAGCGTTGCTGCTGACCGGGCTGCGGTTATCGTCCGTGCCGATCGCCCTCCCGTCCGCACCGACATCGAGGTGATCGGGGCGCCTCGCGACGAGGCCCCGCGCGAGCATCGCGACCCCGACGACGTGGACTTCCAGCTGCGCGACCTCGTGGCGCATCTCGCCAAGGGTCTCGTGGACCATCCGGACGACGTGCAGGTCGAGATCGTGCACGCCGGCGACGGTGGCGAGTTCGAGCTGCAGGTGAACCCCGACGACATCGGCCACGTGATCGGCAAGCAGGGCAACACCGTGAAGTCGCTGCGCCGCGTGCTCGGCGCCGCCGCGTCCCGTGTGGACCGCCGCATGGGGCTGGAGATCGCGGACTGACGGCGCTCTCGATCGGCCGTCTGGGTCGCCCGCACGGCATCGCCGGCGAGCTCTACCTGGACGGCTGTCCGCTCACGGTCGAGCAGTTGCGCGCCCTCGACGGCCTCGAATGGCGCCCGGTGCGCGGCGGTGACGCGCGGCCGCTCGTGCTGCGGCGCGTGCGCCCGGCCGACACGCGCATGCTCGTCACGTTCGAGGGTGTGGCCTCGCGCGAAGCGGCGTCCGCGCTCACGAACGGTCTGCTGTGGGCCGATCAGGCGCGGTTGCCCGATCCCGGGCCCGGGCGGTCTTACGCGTGGGAACTGGCCGGCATGCGGGTGGTGGACGCCACGGGCCGCGAACTCGGCGTGGTCGCCGAGGTCGTGTTCAACGTCGGTCAGCCGCTGCTCGTGCTCGAAGGGGCCGAGGGGCGCATGCTGCCCTGCCAGCCGCCGTTCATGAAGCACCTCGACCCGGTCACGCGCACCATCACGCTCGACCTGCCGGCGGGCTTCGACGAACTGTGAGCGCGCGCACCGCACGGCCGCGGTGCGCGTGAGCGATGCCGCCCCCGCGGGGGGCGCGGAGGGGCCGTGAAGGTCACGCTCGTCACCATCTTCCCCGAGTTCTTCCCCGGTCCGTTCGGCGACGGCATGATCCGCGTCGCGCGCGAGAAGGGGCGACTCGACGTGCGGGTGCTCAACCTGCGCGACTTCACCGACGACGTGCACAAGACGGTGGACGACGCCCCGTTCGGTGGCGGCCCCGGCATGGTCATGAAGATCGAGCCGCTCGACCGTGCGCTGGGCTCGCTCGAGGTCGGCACGCGTGCCACGCGCGCGGCCGGCACGCGGGTGGTGCTCACCTCGCCGCAGGGTGCGCGCTTCGACCAGGCGCGCGCGATCGAGTGGTCCGGGCTCGATCATCTCGTGATCGTGTGCGGGCGCTACAAGGGCGTGGACGAGCGCGTCGCCGAGCACCTCGTGGACGAGGAGTTCTCGCTCGGCGACTTCGTGCTCTCGGGCGGCGAGCCCGCCGCGTTGTGCGTGGTGGACGCGGTCGCGCGTCTGCAGCCCGACGTGGTGGGGTGCTTCGACTCGGTCGAGAGCGACTCGTTCCACTCGGGCCTGCTCGATTGCGGCTACTGGACGCGGCCCGCGGAGTACAAGGGCTGGTCCGTGCCCGAGGTGCTGTTGTCGGGGCATCACGCGCGCATCGCGCGGGCCCGACGCGAGGAGGCGCTGCGCCGCACGTTCGAGCGCCGCCCCGACCTGCTCGCGACCGCCGAGCTCACCGAGGCCGACCGTCG
>JBEGJG010000282.1:0-2980 GCA_041184705.1 Candidatus Eiseniibacteriota bacterium | reverse complement strand
GTGGGTGGGCACGCGTGGCCTGCGCACGGGACTGCCGTTGCGCTCGGTGAGCGAGCCCGTCGTCGCCGCGCCCGGTGAGACCGTGGAGTCCGCCTCGTTCGACGCGGAGCGCATGGAGAGCGAGATCGTCGCGTTGCAGGTCGCCCTCGAACGCGGTCGCGGCAAGCTCGACCCGGTCACCGTGCAGGTGCTCGAGGACAACCTCGCCGTCATCCGTCGCGCGCTCGACGACGCCAAGCGCGCGCTCGCCGAGGACCCGGCCAACACCGAGTTGCGCGACTACTTCGCCGACTCCGTGGGCCGCAAGCTCGAACTGGTCCGCAACGCGGCCGCCATGGCGGGGGTGTGATCATGCGCCTCGCGCACCGCATCGTCGCGCTCGCGTTCGCCGCGACCCTCGCGGCCGCACCGGCTCGTGCCGCGCTGGAGCCCGCTTACGACGAGTCACCGTTCGTCCGCTCCGAGGCCCCCGTGGTGGTCGTCACGTTCACCACGGGCTCGCTCGGTGACGACGAGTCGTCCGCCCACGGTGGCGTGGTGATCACGCGCGAGCACCTGCTGTTCGTGGACGGCCCCGCCGTGCCGCTCGAGCACGTGGAGTGGGTCGAGCCCGCGCAGGCGCGCCCCGTGCGTCAGCCCGTCACCACCGACACGCTGCTCAAGGTGGGCCCGGGCGCCACGCTGGCGTTGGGTAACGCGGCCGGTTCGGTGCGCGTCGCCGCGTGGCCGCGCAACGAGGTGCGTGTGGTCGCGGTGCACGATCGCAGCGTGCGCGTGGCGGTGGAGCGCACGGGCGGCCGCCTGCAGTTGGGGGCGCGCGTGGCCGACGACGGTTCGCCCGCGGTGGTGGAGTGGTCCATCAGCGTGCCCGCGTGGTTGCCGGTCGAACTCGCCGGTCGCGAGGGCGACGTGGAGGTGACCGGGCTGCGCGCCCCCGTGCGCGCTCGCACCATGCGCGGCGACGTGCACGTGCGTTCGTGCCAGGGCCCGCTGCAGGCGCACTCGGTCGAGGGCGAGGTGCACGTGAGCGACGTGGACGGCAACGTCACGGCGGGTTCGGTGAACAACGCCATCCGCATCGTGCGCGTGAGCGGTCCGGTCGAGGCGCAGACCGTCAACGGCGACATCCAGCTCGAGCGTCTGGAGTCGCCCAGCGTGGACGCCAGCTCGGTGAACGGGCAGGTGCTCGTCATGTCGCCGTTCCGTCCCCACGGCCGCTACGCGTTCGCCTCGCACCGCGGGCGCGTGCTGGTGGCCGTGCCCGACGGGCAGGAGATGGCCGTGCGCATGCGTTCGTTCAACGGTCAGGTGGAACCCCTCACGCCGCTGCCGCCGCCCGCGCCGGGCGAGAGCCGCCGCCGTGCGGTGCGCATCGTGATCCGCGACGACGCCTCGCCCGACACGTCCTCGCTGGCCGAGCTGCCCGAGGTGGAACTGGAGTCGTTCCAGGGCAACGTGCAGTTGGCCTCGCCCGACGAGGTGGTGGACGCCATCCTCAAGCGCCTGCAGTCGCGCGGGGTGGACCTGCGCGGGCGCGAGGTCCGTGTCCGTCGGCGCTACGTCACCGCGCGTGGCGAGACGCTCGTCACCCCGGCCGTGCCCCTGCGGGGCGAGTGAGAACCTCTTCGCGAGCCTGCCCGCGCCCCGTTCGGAACCGTTCCGAGCGGGGCGCGGAATCGTTTACGATTGAGGTGTGCGCCTGTCCCGGCCGTTCGTCCTCGGAGCCCGCATGAACCGTCCGTCCCGCCACCGTCGCCTGTTCGTGCTCACCGCGCTCGTCGCGGTGCTGCTCGCATGGGCTCTGCCGGTGGTGGTGACCGCGCAGGCGCAGGACGCTCCGGTGCGCGACGTGTTGAACGGCCCCACCGGCGGCCGTCGCTTCACCTGAGACCCCACCCCGGTCCCGTCGGGGCCGGTCACGGACTCCGAGTTCGCGCTCTTCCATCTGCAGCGCGCGCTCTACGATCCCGTGGACACGCGACTGCTCGGCTCGCTCTCGCCCGACCTGCAGTTCCGCGTCAACGGCGAGGTGTACCGGTTCGCCACCGAACGCAGCCTCGAACGGTTCATGCAGGAGCCGTGGCTGTGGTGCGGTGTGCTGCGCGACCCCGTTTCCGAGCGGCGGTTCGTACCCGGTCGGTACTCGCCCGAGCGCTACTTCGTGGGCGGGCCGTACTTCTTCGAGAACGACTCCACGGCCGCGGCGTTCGAGGCCGATCCGCTGCGTTATCAGGTGGTGCGCGCGCTCTGATGCGGCCGTGCGCCCCTCGCGCGGCGCTGCTATAACTCGCGGGGTTCGCGCCGCCCGTCCGGGTGGCGCCCCGCCCCGGCCCCCGGAGCCCGCCGACGCCATGGAACGACTCGAGTCGCACCTCGACACGAACAGCGCCGAGTTCCGCGCCAACGCCGAGCACCATCGCGCGCTCGCGGCCGACCTGCGGCAGCGACTCGCCACCGTGCGGCAGGGCGGCGGGGCCGACGCGGTCGCCAAGCACACCTCGCGCGGCAAGCTGTTCGTGCGCGATCGCGTCGAGAAGCTGCTCGACCCCGGCACCGCGTTCCTCGAGCTCTCGCCGCTCGCCGCCAACGGCCTGTACGGCGACGACGCGCCCTCGGCCGGCGTGGTCACCGGCATCGGCACCGTGCACGGTCGCCACGTCATGGTGGTGGCCAACGACGCCACGGTGAAGGGCGGCACGTACTACCCGATGACGGTCAAGAAGCACCTGCGCGCGCAGGAGATCGCGCTCGAGAACCGCCTGCCGTGCGTGTATCTGGTGGACTCGGGCGGCGCGTTCCTGCCGCTCCAGGCCGACGTGTTCCCCGATCGCGACCACTTCGGGCGGATCTTCTACAACCAGGCGCGCGCCTCGGCACTCGGCATCCCGCAGGTCGCGGTGGTCATGGGCTCGTGCACCGCGGGGGGCGCGTACGTGCCCGCCATGAGCGACGAGACCGTCATCGTGCGGAACCAGGGCAC
>JBEGJG010000281.1:0-3919 GCA_041184705.1 Candidatus Eiseniibacteriota bacterium | reverse complement strand
GACATGAGGTGCGGCGTCTCGACGAGGCCCCAGCCGAATCGCCGGTAGAAGTCGCCGCGGAACGAGTACAGCATGGACAGCACGTCCCCGCGCTGCCGCATCTCGCGCAACGCGGCGCGCACCAGCGCCTCACCGACGCCGCGACGGCGGTGCTCGGGGGACACGGCCACCGACCCGATCCCGGTCAACGGCACGCGCGTGGCGCGCACCCAGGCGTGCAGCGGGTACAGCACGAGCGCCGACACCACCTCGCCGTCGAGCTCACCCACGCGCACGTCGCGCAGCCCGAAGCGCGGGTGGTCACTGAAGAACTCGCGACGGGCCTCGGCGCTCGAGACGCGGTAGGCGCGCAGCGACAGGTCCACCAGCGTCTCGAGGTCGGTGCGCCGCGCGGGGCGGTAGCGCAGCGCGGGCGGGCGATGACGGGTCACAGGGTGGCCTCCCGGATCGCGGGCGGGCGATGACGGGTCACAGGGTGGCCTCCCGGATCAGGAACAGTGCGGCACGACCATCGCGCCCCCGCGTGATGCCGGGGCCGCGCAACGCACGACCGTCCCCGGTCGCGCGCAGCACCTCGGCGGTCTGCCAGTCGGGCGTGAAATGGACGGTGACCTCGAAACGATACGTGCGCTTCGGTAGCGGACCGCGCTCACCGATGAGCGGTGGGGAATCGAACGTCCCGCCCTCGACCGTGACGTGCGCCATCGTCACGGTGGGCTCGCCCTCGGCGGTGCGCACCGCGATGCTCGCACGCGTGCCGTCGGGGAGTCGCATGCGACCGCGCACGCGCATCGCGCCGTTCGACATACGGTAGGGCTCGAACGCCTGCAGCACGTCGGCGCCCTCGGAGAGCCCGGTCGTGTCGGGGCTCGTCTCGAACGTGAGTTCCTCGACGGGTTTCTCGCGCGCGCAGCCGCCGATCGCGACCGAGACGAGCGTGCACAGGACGAGGACGGGGAGTCGTCGCATGGCTCGCACGGTAGCAATCCCTGCCGCTCAGGGGAACCCCGGCGGCGGTCGCGATCACATGCCGACGGCGCGTCGCGTGCGTTCGGCCTGCCCCAGATGACGGTGCGCGTGCGTGACCATGAGCAGGAACCCGTCGCCCAGGTTCATGCGCACGATCGGCAGGATGGGCGAGGGTAGGGAGGTGCGCAGGTCGGAACCCTCGCACTCCACGATGAGCGCACGCAGCCGCGTGACGCTGGCGAGGAAGTCCTCGACCACGCGCTCGCGCACGACCGGTCCCGCCTGCATCGAGCGCGGCGCGCTCACCGCGCGTCCGCCCTCGCGCATGGCCCGGGTGAGCCAGCCGCCGAACAGACTGGCGCGCCACGGTCGCCGTGGGGTCCCGGCCGTGCGTGCACGCGTCGCCGCCTCGGGCAGCGGGCCCGAGAGGTAGCGCTCGTTCACGAGGCACAGGTGCTCGAACACCTGCGCCACGCTCCAGCCGCCGTCGGGCGGGATCTCGCGGAACTTGCTCTCGGGCATCCCGGCCACCACGACACCGGTGCGCACGGGCAGACGGTCGAGTTCGGCGAGCAGGTGGGCGACCATCGGGTCGCGGGAGGTCTCGGGGCTCACGGGCACGGCTCCGGTAGGGGGCTCGGAGGGAACGCCCGGGCCACGCGCCCGGACCCCCGCAGCATACCCGCAACCCGGGCGGGGCGAGGAGTCCGCGCGCGCCCCGCACGGGGCCGCCCGGGACCGCGCCCGACCCCCGCGGGCCGCGGCATTGCGGGTCGCTGCGCGGCTCTGCTAGCTTGGCCGTCCCTGTTGGCGCCACCGCCGGGTCGTCCCCGAGCGGGCGCCCACGCCCGGAATCACCGGAGGACCCGGCCGGGCCGTCGTCGAGTCGAAAGGAGTCCCGGTGAACCCGTTCCTGGCCGTCCCGCGGCGTCTCGTCGCGGTCCTCGCCGCGCTCGCGCTGCTCTCCGCCGCCCTGCCCTCGTCGGGCCTCGCGCAGGCCGCCAAGCCTGCGGCGACCAAGCCGGCCGCCACCAAGTCGGCCCCCAAGGCCAAGAAGGCCAAGGCGCCCGCCAAGACCCTCGAGCAGCAGATCGAGGAGGACGGGCTGTACGCGAAGGGCACCAACTGGGTGAGCGCCCGCTTCGGCTGGAACGATCGCACGGGCGAGAGGAACGGCGACGGTCTGTACGGCTACGGCATCGGCTACCAGCGCATGATGAGCCCGCGCTACGCGTTCGCCGCCGGTGTGAGCCACGACATCGTGGGCCGCTTCGGCGACCGGCACGACGTCATGGTCCCCATGACCGCGGAGTTCCAGCGTCACTTCCGTTGGAAGGGTGCGCTGCGGCCGTACGTGGGTGCGGGTGGTGGTTACTACTTCCGCAAGCTCGATCGCACCGCGAACGACCACGACAGCTACACCACCAGCGGTGCGCACCTCTCGCTGGGCTTCACCTCGACGCTCGACGCCTCGCACCTGATCGGCCTCGAGGTGCGGGCCGCGTTGCTGAACGGTCGCCCCGGCCTCATGAACCCCACCTTCGGTGCGGGCACGTTCGACGAGACCGTGTGGTCGGTGAAGGCGAGCTACGCCTTCGCCTACCGGTGACGGTCGCACGCCCATGACCGGCCAGCCGCACGATCGGGCCCGACGCGACGCACGCGTCGGGCCCGATGCGTTCCCGCTCGTCGCGTTCGCCGACGCGCCTGCGGGCCCGTGGCGCTGGACGCGGCGCGGTCGGTTCTCGCGCGACCTCGACCTGCGCGCCGGGGACCGAATCCTGGCGTCGTACCGCGCGCACGGGTTCGGGGGCCGCGAGGCGATCGCCTCGACCGCGGGGCAGGTCTGGCACGTGCGCACGCAGGGCTGGGTCGGGCGCACGGTCGAGGTGCGGGCCGAGGGCGCCACGAGCCCGACGGTGCGCGCGCGTCTCGGGTGGTTCGGGTACGCGCAGGTGACGCTCGCCGACGGTCGTGAGTTGAGTTGGCGTCCGCGCGGGTTCTGGGGACGGCACTGGGAGTTCACGAACTCGGGTGGGATGACGCTCGTGAGCCTCGACTGCGGCATGGGGAGCCTGCGCCACGGGATCGGCGTCACGATCGCGCACGGGACGGCGGCCGACCCGGCCACCGCCGCGCTGGTGGTGCTGAGCTTCGACCTGCTGCGACGCATGCAGCAGGCGATGCTCGCGATCGCGCACTGACGCGGCCGTCGCGTCGGTGCGCCGACGCACGCGTCGTGCGCGGGGACGGCCCCGCGACCGTATCCCCGTGCGAGCGTTCGTGACGCGATCATGGCACGACGCGTGCGTGGATCCGCGATGTCGCCCCCGCGTGCATCCGCCCCCGCAGGAGCGCCCCATGCCTCGCGAAGTCGTCGTCTCCCGCGTGCGAAGTCGTCGTCTCCCGCGTGCCGCTCATCGCCGCGGTCGTCCTCATGTCGCTCTCGTTCGTGGTCCCGGTCGCCCGTGCCCAGTGCATGCAGTGCGATCCCGCTCTGCGTTGCACGCGCGGCGCGGGCGGCGCACGGTTCTGCTTCGAGGGCCCGGGCAGCTGCACCCTGTTCATGCCCTGTCTGGGCGGGGGATCGCGCGATCAGGATCCCATCGCCGAAGGAGAGCTCACCGCGCTCACGCTGTTCGAGGCGGACCCCGCAGGGCGCCGCGCACGATCCGGACGTCACCTCGCATCCGACGTGCTGCGCCTCGGTGACGAGGCTCGCGTCGGCGTCGCGGCCGGAGCGGTCGCCGATCTCGGCATCGCCCATGGTCGCGAGTTCACGGGCACGTTCGTGGACGACACCGGGGAGGGGTTCGCGATCGAGCGCCTGCCCGAGGGGGGCCGCGTGCGGCTGCGCGTGCGTGAGGTCGCGGGGGGCGTGTCGGGCGCGGTGCTCGCCGACGAGTCGCTCGACGATCGCGAGCGCTTGGTGGTGCCGGTGCGGCTCGAG
>JBEGJG010000280.1:0-3211 GCA_041184705.1 Candidatus Eiseniibacteriota bacterium | reverse complement strand
CTCGTTCGCCGCGGGTGACTCGTGTTGCTCCGTGGCGTGCCGTACGGAGTGCGGAAGCTGCGGGACCGACGCGGGCGCATGCGGTCTGAGCGGTCCCGCCGGTTCGGTGTGCGAGTGGGGCGCGACGCCCTGCCACCGACCGACGCCCAGCGCACACGCCACGTTCGGTGGCTTCAAGTCCACGCCGCCGCCCGCGGTGCCGCTCGCGGCCGACCACGGCGGTGAGCGCGTGAAGGCCGTGGATCCCGCATCGCCTGCGATGCGGTCGATCCCCACCCCGGAGCGCCCTCCGGCCGCCTGAGCCCGTCCGACTCGTCTCGACGAGTCCATCGGGGTCGGCCGTCGTCGCGCGGGCCGCACGCGAATGCGTGTGCTGCCGCGCACGGAGGCCCATGTCGTCCGTGCGACGGCGCCCCGTGGACGATGCCTCGGCCCATGCGACCGCGGTGATCCCGCGGTCCCCAACGGAGCTTCCCTGCCATGTCACGATCCACCGGTCTTCTCGTGGCGTCGATCCTCGGCGCCCTGCTGTCCCTGTCGTCGGTCCAAAAGGTCCACGCGCAGTCCTCCTCCGCCCTCACGGGCCAGGTCACCGTGTCCGGCGTCCCGGCCGAGGCCGTCACCGTCTCGATCGAGGGCACGTCGCTCGGCGTCGTCTCCGACGCACTCGGGGCCTTCCGGTTGTCGGGCCTGCCCGCCGGCCGTCACGTGCTCGTCGCGCGCCGCATGGGGCTCGAGGTGCTACGTCGCGAGATCGTCGTGACCGAGGGTCAGGACGTGCGCCTGACGCTCGACATGCGTGAAAGCGTGATGACGCTCGGCGACGTCGTCGTGACCGCGTCGCGCGAGAAGGAACGCCGCGTCGAGATCCCCATGTCGATCGGGGTCATCGGTGGCGACGAGATCCGCGACGTTCGTCCCGCCCACCCGTCGGAGATCATGAACCGCGTCTCGGGCGTGTGGGTGAACGTGACCGGCGGCGAGGGCCACATGACCTCGATCCGTCAGCCCCTCACCACCGACCCGGTGTACCTCTACCTCGAGGACGGCGTGCCGAGCCGCTCGACCGGGTTCTTCAACCACAACGCGCTCTACGAGATCAACCTGCCGCAGGCCGACCGCATCGAGGTCAGCAAGGGACCCGCGAACGCGCTCTACGGCAGCGACGCGATCGGCGGTGTGGTGAACGTGTCGTCGCGCGCCGCCTCTCTGGAGCCCGAAGCCTCGCTCATCGCCGAGGGCGGGCGGTTCGGGTTCGGTCGTGTGCTGGCCAGCATGAGCGACACGTGGGGCCGCAACGGCCTGCGTCTCGACGGCAACTTCACGCGCACCGACGGCTGGCGCAGCTCGACCGACTACACGCGCGAGGCGGGTTCGCTGCGCTGGGATCGCCGCAGCGACGGCGGCCTGCGCATGCGCACCCTGGCCACGTTCTCGATCATCGACCAGCAGACGGCGGGCAGCTCGGCGATCTCGCGCACCGACTACCGGGACGACCCGACGCGCAACTACACGCCGTTCTCGCTGCGCGCCGTGAAGGCGTTCCGCCTGTCGTCGGCCCTCGAGCACGAGCAGGGCCGCGCGCTGTGGAGCGTCACGCCGTACGCACGCTATGACGAGATGCGTCTCATCCCCAACTGGTCGCTCACGTTCGACCCGCAGGACTACACCACCGCCAACTGGTCGGCGGGGTTGCTCAGCAAGGTGCGTCGCGACTTCGCGCCCATGCGTACGCGCGTCATCGTCGGCGCCGACCTGGACTGGAGCCCGGGCTGGCAGAAGGAGTGGCAGCTCACGAACCTCGTGCGTCAGGGGCCGGTGTTCGTGTCGTACACGCGCGGCCAGCAGCTCTACGACTACGACGTCACGTACTGGGGCGCCTCGCCGTACACCCAGGTCGAGGTCTCGCCGGTGCAGCGCCTGCGCGTCTCGGGCGGCCTGCGCTACGACATGTCGGGCTACGACTACGACAACCGGATGAGCACGGTGACCACCGGCCGCTGGCGCCGCCCCGAGGACATGCGCGTGTCGTACTCGCACCTGAGCCCCAAGCTGGGGGCGACGTACGAGTTCGCGCCCGAGCTGGCGGTGTTCGCGGGCTACCGGCACGGCTTCCGCGCCCCGTCGCAGGGCCAGCTGTTCCGTCAGGGCTCGTCGATCAACACCGTCGCGCTGCAGCCCGTGAAGGCCGAGAACGTCGAGGGCGGCGTGCGGGGAACGCTCGCGAACCGACTGAACTACGACGTCACCGCGTACTCGCTGGTGAAGCACGACGACATCCTGTCGTTCACGCGCACCGACGGCTCGACCGAGGTGCAGAACGCGGGCACCACGACGCACCGCGGGGTCGAGTTGGGGCTGGGCTTCGCCGTCTCGCGTCCGCTGCGCGTGGACCTGAACTGGTCGCAGGCCCGGCACATGCTCGGCACGTGGCGGCCCAACGCCACCACGAACCTGTCGGGCAGGGAATTGCCCAACGCCCCGCGCGGCATCGGCGGTGCGACGGTGAGGTACGCGTCCACGAGCCTGCCGGGCGCGACCACCGAGGTGCAGTGGGCGCACGTGGGTTCGTACTGGCAGGATCAGGCGAACACGCACCGCTACCCGGGTCACGACCTGTTCCATCTGCGCGTCAACGCCCCGGTGGGCCCGCGCGTGACCGCGTCGGTGCGAGTCATGAATCTCACCGACCAGCGTTACGCCGAGACCTCGCAGTTCACCACCGCGCGCGGTGAGGAGTATGCTCCCGGCCTCCCGCGCACGTGGTATGGCGCCCTGCAGTACGACTTCCGCTGAACCGGAGCGACATGGAAGCCCTCGTTCGTCGTGCCCATGATGCGGCGACGCGTGCGGGACGGGTCTCGACCCGTCCCGCCGCGTGGGCCGCGCTGCTGTCGGCCGTCCTGCTCGTCCCCACGCTCTCCGGCTGCTCGCGTACGCCGTCGTCCTGCTCGTCCCCACGCTCTCCGGCTGCTCGCGTACGCCGTCGGCGACCGAGGCCGCCACGGTCCCGGTCCCCGAGGGGCACCACGTCGGTGCGCCCGCGATCGCGATCGACCCGACCTCGGGCGACGTCCTGCTCATGTGGATGGGAGGGGCCGACGACGAGGTTCGCCTGTGGTTCGCGCGTTCGCGCGACGAGGGCGCGAGCTGGTCGCATCCCGTCGCGGTGACGCCGCCGGGCGAACCGTTGCGCATCCATGCCGAGGCC
>JBEGJG010000279.1:0-3908 GCA_041184705.1 Candidatus Eiseniibacteriota bacterium | reverse complement strand
CGCGGCATGGCGGCGTCGGCCCCCGCGGCGAGCGCATCGCGCCGCAGCGAGACCTCGACGTGCGACAGGAAGCCCACCACCTGCACGGCGGGCGTGTTGCGCTTGACCTCGGCCACGAGCGCGAGGGCGTCTTTGGCGTGTAGGTCGAGGAGGACCAGTGCGGGCGGCGCCTGCGTGATGCGGGCCGCGGCGCGCGGGACGGGCACCAGCTCCAGTTCGACGCCGCTCATCTTGGCGGTGGCGGCGATCCGGGTGGCGAAGAACAGGTCGGGGACCACCGCGATGACGCGGCGACCGGCGAGAGGACTCAAGGGCGCGCTCCAGTGCGTGGCCGGGCGGTTCGGGGGGCGGGGGACCGCGTCGGCGTCGGGCCGCGTCAACCGCGGCCCCGAACCAAAGGTCAGCGGGAGGTGAAGTCTTGCCGCTCGATCCCGCGTGCGGCCAGCGCCATGCCGATCGCGCCGATCGCGGCTCCCACGACCACCGTCGCGACGGCGAGCGTGAGCGAGGACGGCTCGGGTCCCATCCGATGCGCCCAGAGCACCCAGCCGGACGACAGGGTCAGCAACACGAGTGCACCGATCATGCGTCCGCTGTGTCCGAGCATGAGGCGCGGGTCCCTCCACTCGAGGTCACCGAACCACGCGCCGAGGGCGAACCCGAGCCCGATGGCCGCCGTCGCCGCACCCAGCGCGAATGCGAGCACGTCGGCCGCGGCGCGCGGCGGGAGTCGCAGCGCGATCGCCACCACGCTCCAACCCACCAACAGCACGATCGCACCCGCCACCGCCACGCCCACCGCGCGCAGCAGGATCCAGCGTACCGGCGACACCGGCGTGAGTCGCGACCAGGCGAGCGCGGCATGCTCGAGCGGCAGCGCACGCGCCGCGAGGTCGAGTCCCAGGCGAGCGAGACCATCATGAGACGCGCGAGCACGGTCGGTTCGAGCGGCACGAGCGGCAGTGCGGCGAGCGGCAGCAGCATCCAGACCGCGAACTGCGCCAACGCCTCGAGCGTGATCGTCCAGTCGCGCAGCACGAGCGCGGCGTCGCGCACGAGGAACGCGCGCACGAGTCCACGTCGTGGCTCGCCGACCGTCACCCGGCGCATCGGGGCCAGCGTGGCGCGCTCGTGGAGCGGGTCGAGCAGACGGTTCGCGACGACGAGCGCGAGCGCGAGCGAGGCCCCCGACCACGCCAGGCAGGCGAGCAGGTCGGGCCAGCGCACGCCCTCGGTCACCAGACGGGCGGCGATCGTGGCCGGCGACCCGGCGGGCGGGGGCGCGAGGAGTGCGGCGTCGAAGCGTCCCTCGAGCGCGGCCGTGACCACGCGCGGAGCGATGAGCGCCTGCGCGAGCCAAGCCACCACGAAACCCGTGGTCGAGAGCAGGTGGAGCGCCGGGGTCACCACCGTCGTCGGCACGAGACGCAGTAGCGGCAGGGCCAGCGACACGCCCGCGCCGGTCGCGACCGCCCACAGCGTGACGAGTGCGAGTGCGATGCCGAACGGCGACGTCCCCGGATGGAGGGTCGCCCACGCGAGTGCGGCGGGCAGCGCGACGCCGAGCACGTTGAACAGGGTGCGGGGCAGCACGGCGGCGACCTTGATCGCGAGCAGGTGCGAGGCGCCGATCGGCGCGGTCCGCAGGAGTGGCAGGTCGGCTGCGGTCACGAGCTGCCCCACGGTCTCCTGCAGTGCGCTCGCGAGCGTGAGCACGCCTGCGATCGTGAACGTCCAACCGAGCACGAGGGAACCGATGCGGTCCGCGTCCGGTCGGTTCGCGACTCCCTCGAGGAGGCTCGTGAGGGTGAGGGACAGCACGGTGGCGAGCAGCACGAGCAGCACGACCGAGACCGCTTCGCGTCCCGGGCGGTGGCCCTTGAGGATCGCTCGACGACCGAGCCGCAGCCCGGTTCGCACGACGCCCTGCCATCTCACGGCGCGGTGAGCCCCAGGAAGACGTCCTCGAGCGATCGCGTGGGATCGCCCTGACGCAGTTGGTCGAGCGTGCCCGCCGCGACGACGCGGCCGGAGCGCAGCAGCACGACGCGGTCGCAGAGATGTTCGGCCACGTCGAGCAGGTGCGTGCTCACGAGCACACCGCCGCCGGTCTCGGCGTGTTCGCGCAGCAGCTCCTTGAGCACGCGCGTCGAGGGCGGATCGAGCCCGTTGAGCGGTTCGTCGAGCAGCAGCAGCGCAGGCGCGTGCAGCAGCGCGGCCGCGATCGCGGTCTTCTGCCGCATGCCGAGCGAGTAGCCGTCCACGGTGCGGTCGGCGTGCTCGGCGAGCCCGAGTCGCGTGAGCAGCGCGTCCGCGCGCACGCGTGCGGCCGTGGGCTCGAGGTGGTGAAGCGCGCCCACGAAGTCCAAGAACTCGCGTGCGCTCAGGCGCTCGTACAGGAACGGACGGTCGGGGACGAACCCGTAGCGCGAGCGCGCGGCGGTGGGCTCGCGCAGAAGGTCGGCGCCCGCCACCGTGACGCGACCACCGTGCAGGCCGAGCAGGCCCGTGATGCACCGCAGCGCCGTGGTCTTGCCCGCACCGTTCGCGCCGAGGAAACCCACGATGGTGCCCGGGGGCACCTCGAGCGAGACGCCGTCGAGCACCGTGCGCGTGCCGAAGCGGCGCACCAGTCCCTCGACCTTCAAGGGCGCAGGCGTCATGGCGCGATCGCGCCGAGCAGGCGCGGCAGGCTGTGGTCCCAGCGGTAGCCGAGGTTCATGTGACCGTCGGCGAACTCCTCGTGGACGTGGGCGATGCCCAGCGCCGTGAGCGCACGCGAGAACGCTCGCGCACCGTGGTGCAGGTGGTACTCGTCGCGCGTACCGCAGTCGAGGAACACGAGGCGCATGCCGCGCAGCGCGTCGGCGTGAGCGGGCAACATGCGCAGCGGGTCGTGCGCGAGCCAGCGTTCGAACACCTCGGGCCGCGGCGTACCGGTGGCGAGGTCGAACGGCAGCGCGATCCCGAGTTCGGCGGTCGCGTCGGGCGAGTAGCACGCCGCCATGCCGAGGATGTTGAACGCGAGGAAGTCGTCCTTGCGCTTCTGAGGCTTGCGGTCCCACGCCTCGAGGAACCGACGCACGCCGCCGGCCTCCTGCAGCACGCTGCAGGCGCGCGGGAAGTCGGGCGCGTAGCACCACTCGAACAGGAGGTCGCCGCTGTGGCTGGCGATCGCACCGAACACGTCGGGGTGACGCATGCCCAACCGCAGCGCCGCGAACCCGCCCGACGACTTGCCCGCGACCGCGCGGTGCGCGGGGCCGGGCAGCGTGCGCAGCTGGGCGTCGAGCCACGGCAGGAGCTCGTGCACGAGGTGCGTCTCGTAGTCGCCGGTCGCGGGGGAATCCATGTACTGCGCGCCGCCGAAGCGCGTGAAGCCGTCGGGCATGACCACGATGCATTCGGGATGTCCGGCGGCGACGAGTGCATCGAGGCGGTCGTCGAGCGACGGGCTCCACGGGTTGTCGTTGAGCAGCCCCCGACCGCGGCTGCCGAACCCGGTCAGCGCCACGAGCACCGGGTAGCGGCGCGCGGGCTCGTGGTCGTAGGACGGCGGCAGCCACACCGGGATGCGGCGCACGTGCGGATCACCCGCCGCGTTGCCGCGCAGCACGGTGCTGTCGAACTCCACCATCCACACCCGTCCGCGCTTCATCGCCTCCCTCCGTCGCCGAACGTCACCACACCACCGCGCGGTGCGCGCCGTGCGGTGAGCAATGAGTCGAGCCGCACCACCACGTCGTCGTTGCGCCAACGCGGGAGCAGGCGCTGCAACACCTCGAGTTCGCGCGCCGCGGGTTCGTCGAGGCGCACCTCGACGAGCCCGCTCACGAGATCGCGCCGCGCGAGCCAGTCGTCGGGCTTGAGGCGTGCCGCGACGAGTCGTTCGAGCAACGCGTACTTGG
>JBEGJG010000278.1:0-5931 GCA_041184705.1 Candidatus Eiseniibacteriota bacterium | reverse complement strand
CGGGCTCGCCTGGGATCTCGACACCGCGACCGTGTCGTACTCGGGTCGCCAGCCGCTCGAGGTCGAGGGCGGCCGTCGCTCGTCGCACACGGCCGAGGGTCCGCTGTCGTTCCGCGTCTCGGGCACGCAGTTGCTCGTGACGCCGCGCGACCGCAAGCGTGCGGTGCCGCTGTTCGTGCTGCGCGCCGGGGACACGCTGTGGGTCGGGCCCGAATCGTGGTCGCGTGGCGACGACCCCACCACCTCGTGGCGCGGCAGCCGGTGGCGCGGGCGGTTCAAGGTGTTCCTGAACGCGCGTGGCCGCATGACGATCGTCACGCGGCTCGCGCTCGAGCGCTATCTCGAGGGCGTGGTTCCGGGCGAGATCGGCCCGCTCGCCGACTCGCTGCTCGAGGCCGGTCGGGCCCAGGCGATCGCCGCGCGCAGCTACTCGCTGTTCTACAAGGGCCGTCGCGGGGCCGAGGGCTTCGACCTCTACTCCACGGTCGAGGACCAGTTCTACAGCCCGTTCGAGGGCGAGCGACCGCTGGCGACGCGCTGCGTCACCACCACGCGCGGTCTCGTGGGGCTGTCGGACGGCGTGCCGATCCGTGCGAACTACCATTCCACCTGCGGCGGGGTCACGGCCGAGGCGTGGGAGGCGTGGCCCACCGATCCGTTCCCGTACCTCGTGAGCCATCCCGATTCGGACGACGGCGCCGACCACTGCGCGGGCTCGCGCCTCTACGCCTGGCGCGAGGAATGGACCGTGCAGGAGTTCGCGGCCAACCTGACGCGATTCGGCCCCACGTTCTCGACCCCGTTGCCGCGTGGCGGTGTGGGGGAGGTGCTCGACGTGCGCGTGGCGAGCCGGTCCCGGTCGGGCCGCGTGTGGTGGCTCGAGGTGCAGACCTCGAACGGTCCGGTGCTCATCCACGCCCACAGCCTGCGGCAGGTGCTGCGCCGTGGTGGCACGCCGGGATCCATCCTGCGTTCCAACCTGTTCAAGATCGGCGTGGTGCGGGACCCGCGCACGCGTCGCGTCGTGTCCGTCGTGGCGACCGGGTCCGGGTCGGGACACGGAGTGGGCCTGTGCCAGACGGGGGCGCTCGGCATGGCGGGAGGGGGCCGCCGCGGCGAGGACATCCTGTCGCACTACTACCCGGGGTCGGTGCTCGAGCGGCTCTACTGACCCGCCGCGGCGCACGAGCGCCTCGCCGTGAGCCACCCGAAGCCTTCGAACCGGCCCGTTCGGACCGCGCCATCCGGGGCGTTTGACACTCGCGGGGTCGGTCGCTATCGTGCCCCGTCCCTTGCCGTTCCGGGCGCTCGCGCGCGCGGGGCGAAGGGTGCGGGGTTGTAGTTCAGTTGGTTAGAACGCCTGCCTGTCACGCAGGAGGTCGCGGGTTCGAGTCCCGTCAACCCCGCCATCATCTTCATCGCGCCGCTGTGCCGCGCGCCGCTGGCCGGTCCTCACGATCGGCTCGCCGCGGGGTGGAGCGGCGCGAGTCTTTCCCCGACCGTGCGCGAGGAGCGTGCGCCGGTGTGCCGCGCCGCTCGGCGCCGCACCGAGCGGCTCCGCCGCACGCGAGCGTGCCACGAGCCGCCTCGGGGAGAGCGCCGTGCGGTGCCAGGGAGGCCCGGCGGCGGGACCGGTTCGACGTCATCGTCGGGCCGTGCGGAAGGAGCCGCGACGGGGGCCGATTTCCCATTGACCCCCCGGGGTGCGTCCGTATACTGCGCGTGCTTTCCGCACTCGGGGAGCGCGCGGCCCGCTTCGTCCGAATCGTTGCGGGGAACCGTGCATCTTCAAGCGTCGGCGCAGGAGCGCCGCGTTCCGTTCCGCGAGGGATCCCATGATGCGCAAGAAGGGCGGCGACGAGGAAGAGGACTTCATCCTCGACGACGAGGCTGGTTTCGAGGACGAGGAGATCGAGGGCGACGAGGAGTTCGACGACGACGACCTCGATGAGGATGATGAGTTCGGTGAGGACGACGAGTTCGAAGACGACGAATTCACCGAGGAAGAGGGTTTCGAAGGGGACGAGGACTTCGACGGGTTCGACGACGAATCCGAGAGGTGACGTCCGTGGTGCTGATGGCTGAGTCCCGCGCAGGACGCGGGCTTTCCAGGGGGTGAACGACGAAATGACCGGCTTCGGGCCACACCTCATGCTCGATGGGTACGGATGCGACAAGGACAAGCTCACGGATCTGAACCTGATCTACCGGATCCTCGAGGAACTTCCCGCTCGCATCGGCATGACCAAGATCATGCCGCCCTACGTGTTCAAGTACAGCGGTTTGAAGCCTGAGGACTGGGGCCTGTCGGGTTTCGTCCTGATCGCCGAGAGCCACATCAGCATCCACACCTTCCCCGAGAAGAGCTACGTGTCCGTGGACATCTTCTCGTGCAAGGCGTTCGACACCGAGTTCGCCAGCGATTACCTCAAGCGCACGTTCGGGATGACCAAGGTCGAGTGCAACATCCTCGACCGCGGCACGGAGTTCCCGAAGGACATCAACGGTGCCGCCGCCGAGGGTCGTCGCGTCGGTCGTCCGGCCGCTCGTACCGCCTGATCGCAGCACCGCCTGGACCCCGGCCGGTCACCGGCCGGGGTCTTGTGCTTTCCGGGCTCGACCCGCACTCTGCGGCGGGAGGCCCGCCCGCGGGCCCGCCGCCGCGCCGCGACAAAGCGTGACCGTTCGCTGCGGTGCATCCCGTTCCCTGGAGTCCCGTCCGTGACGTCCCCGATAGCCCGCCGGAGCCCCCGATGAGCACGATCACCAGCACCGCCCGACTCATCCTGCGCCGTGGGGAGGACCGCCGCGTGCGCGGCGGACATCCGTGGATCTTCTCGAACGAGGTCGAGGAATGGCAGGGGCCCGTCGAGGACGGCGGCCTGGTCGAGGTCCTCGACCCGCGCGGCGCGTTCCTCGGGGGTCGCGACGAGATCGACGCCGCGTTCTTCGTGAAGCGGCTCGAGCGCGCGAAGCGCCTGCGCGAGATCTCGTACCCCGGCGAGGCCGCGGTGCGCATGGTGTACGGCGAATCCGACCAGCTGCCCGGCCTCGTGGTGGACCGCTACGGCGACGTGCTCGCGGTGCAGGTGCTCACGCGCGGCATGGAGGCTCGGATGGAGCCGCTCCGGCAGGCCCTCGAGCAGGTTTTCGAGCCCACCGGTGTGGTGCTGGTGGCCGATTCCCCGCTGCGCAAGCTCGAAGGGCTCGACCAGCGCCGCGAGGTGTGGTGGGGCGAGGTGCCCGAGCGCGTGCCGGTCACGGTGAGCGGCTTCGCGCTCGAGGTGGACATCCTGCACGGCCAGAAGACCGGCCTGTTCCTCGACCAGCGCGAGAACCGCAAGCGCGCCGAGACGCGCGCCGCCGGTCGCACGGCGCTCGACGTGTTCTGTTATCAGGGCGAGTGGGCCATGAGCATGGCGCGCGGCGGGGCCGAGAGCGTGCTCGCCGTGGACTCGTCGGAGCCCGCGCTGACGCTCGCGCGCGGCCACGTCGAGCGCAACGGCCTCACGGACCGTGTGCAGTTCATGCGCATGGATGCGTTCGACGCCATGCGCCGACTCGAACGCGAGGGCCGTCGCTTCGGCATGATCGCCCTCGACCCGCCCGCGCTCATCAAGTCGCGCAAGTCGATCGCCGCCGGCGCCCGCGCGTACCGAGAGCACAACCGCGTCGCCATGAGCCTGCTCGAGGAGGACGGCATCCTCGTGACGTGCTCGTGCAGCCATCATCTCGACGACGACATGTTCCGGCAGCTGCTGCTCGAGGCGGCCCGTGCGTCCAAGCGCCCGATGCGCATCCTCGATTGGGCGGGCGAGGCCCCGGACCACCCGAGGCTGCTCGCGGTGCCCGAGACCCACTACCTCAAGTGCGCGGTGCTGCAGGCGCTCTGACCTAGCGCACGAGCAGCACCTTGGTCGTGGAGGTCTCGCGGCCGGTCCGCAGTCGCAGGAAGAAGATCCCCGCCGGTGCCACCCGGCCGCTCTCGTCGTGGCCGGCCCATTCGATCCGGTGCGTCCCCGCGCCGAGCGGGCCCGACAGGATCGTGTTCACACGGCGGCCTGCGGCGTCGTACACCGTGAGTTCCGCGTGCTCGACCGCGGTCGGCAGCGCGAACGACGCGGTGACGCGACCGAACGCGGGGTTAGGGCTCGCGAGCAGTGCTGCAGTGGGCGTACGCGGCCCGTCCTCGACGCCGACCACGATGGACGGGTCGTAGGTCACGTACACGGGACCGGTCCACAACGTGGCGCTGTTGGCCATGCGGATGCGCAGGTAGTAGTGCGCCTCGGTGCCGGCGGCGAACGTGGTGCGCTCGCGCCACTGGAAGGTCGGGCTGCCGATGCTCGTCGCCACCACCTGCGCGTTCGAGGCGCCCGTGATGCCGCGCAGCAGTTCGATGCGTTCCACCACGGCACCGGGATCGGGGTCGGTCACGTGCGCCGAGATGCGGATGCCCTGCCCGGTGCTCCAGACCTCACCCATGGCATGGCCGTCGGCCGAGAACTCGACGCGCGTGTTGTGGTCGGTCGTGGCGTAGGCGCGGCGGGCCGCCATGGCCTGAAGGATCTGCGACTTCGTGCGGCCCGAGGCGAGCAGTGCCGTGCGGGACTGCGTCGAGGCGCCCCAGGTGGCGTTGTGATTGTCCTGGTCGCCGGTCGGTGAGATGCGGTGTCCCTTGCGCAGCGCGTCCTGGAACAACGCTTCGCTGCCCGTGCTGCTCCCGGCGTCGGACTCGTCCACGGCGGTGGAGTTGGCCGGGCCCGAGACCATCGCGAACAGTCGCACCACGGCGTTCCCATCCGCGGTCACGGCGTAGCTGTTGAAGTCACCCCCCGACGGATGGCACCACGACACCACCGGCGGATAGGCGGCCGGCGGGTTCGCGCGGAACGCGGTGTAGAGACCGGTGTAGTCGCCCTCGGCCACGAACACGTCGTGGTTGCCGGGCTCCCACCCGAACAGCACCGGGGCCTCGAAGACGTTGGCGTGGCCACCCGTCGCGATCACGCCCCACTCCTGACCCCAGATCGCCACGAAGTCCCCGTCGGCGTTGGCGGTGGCCGCGGCGGACATGCCCACGGCGTAGTTGGGGAGCGACATGCCGGCTCCGGCGTGGTTGTGGTCGGTCACGGCGAGGAAGTCGAGCGGCGTGGGCGCGGTGAAGCGCGCGAACGCGTAGGCCTGCGCCGGGGTCTGGACGCCGTCCGACAGACTCGTGTGCGAGTGCAGATTGCCGTAGTAGTGCGAGTACCCGAGCACAGCGCTCGGACGCGTGCCGGGGGCGGGGGCGGTCGAGGCGTCGTTCGAGACCGCGCTGGTGTTGGGGACCTCGTCGGTCGTCTGGAGCGCGAAGTGCCAGGTCGTGTCGGGCGCGAGCCCGAACACGAACAGCGTCTCGGCGGCCGCACCGGGCTTGGGCGTGGGTTCGGTGATCCAGCGGTCGAGGTCGAGCGCGGCCGCGAAGTTCGCGGCGGTGATCGCGGTGGCCGACACCTTGATCACGTAGCTCGTCGCCGTGCCCGTGGCGCCGTCGTCACCGGGCGCCGTCCACGTGAGGCGCACCTCGCCCGGGAAAGCACCCGGTGCGGCCACGAGATCGCTCACGGTGTCGGGGGGTGTGACGTCGCCGGTGGGACCGCCGTTGCTCGCGCAGAGCGTCGCTGTGCGCGCGGCGAACGTGGTCGTGCCGTTCGGCAGGCAGGCCCACACCTGGCCCTCGGCGATGCCGGCCGGGTAGGTGACCAATTGCACCACGGCCGCGGGCAGCGTGCGGTTCGACAGCAGGTACACGTCGTCGCCGCCGTTGTTGAGCACGGCCGAGCCCGCGGTCATGCGCACCGCGGCCTCGCCGGGGTACGAGATCTCGCGCAGGCGCTTCGCGCGCTCGAGCCGCTTCACGAAGAACGCGGCGTCGATCTCGTCGCGACC
>JBEGJG010000277.1:0-3042 GCA_041184705.1 Candidatus Eiseniibacteriota bacterium | reverse complement strand
GGTGGGCGGGGGGCTACCACGGGACACGGGCACTACCGGCCTGCCCGGTCATTAAAAAAGATTACGCCCTCCGGCATGCCCCCTTCAAGGCTCGCGGCATGGTCCTTCCGCATACCATCCCGTCCGCCGTACGCCTCACCGTGATGCTCGAAACCCTGTTCAGGGGGAGGGAACGGCGCCCGCCAACTCCCGCCGAACCGCCGGCACGACCTGGGTCCCGAACAGCTCGATGCTCCGCATCACGTCGGCATGCGGCAGCGTCCCGACCGTCATCTGGACCAGCTGGCGCTGATGCCCGAACCAGCGCTGGTGCTGGATCAGCTTCTCCGCGACCTGAGCCGGACTGCCGATCGCCAGCGCCCCGCGCGGGGTGAGCGAGGCGTCGAACTGCTCTCGCGAGGACGGGGGCCAGCCGCGCTCGCGACCGATGCGATCCATGACCGCGGAGTAGGAGGGATACACGAGGTCCGCCGCACGCTGCGAGTCCGGCGCCACGAAGCCGTGGATGTTGATGCCCACGGGCAGGCTCGCCGCGTCGTGCCCGGCGCGACGACCGGCGTCCCGGTAGAGCTCGACGAACGGCACGAAACGCTCGGGCATGCCGCCGATGATGGCGAGCGCCATGGGCAGCCCCAGCGTGCCCGCGCGCACCGCCGAGGCGGGCGTCCCACCGACCGCGACCCAGACGGGTAGCGGCTGCTGCAGCGCGCGTGGGAGCACGGACCGCCCGCGGATCGCCGGGCGCTGCAATCCCCCGGGCCAGTCCACGACCTCGTTCTCGCGCACGCGCAGCAGCAGGTCGAGTCGCTCCTCGAACAATCGCTCGTAGTCGGCGAGGTCGTGCCCGAAGAGCGGGAACGACTCGATGAACGACCCGCGCCCCGCCATGACCTCGGCCCGCCCGTTCGAGAGCAGGTCGAGCGTGGCGTACTGCTGGTAGACGCGCACCGGGTCCTCGGACCCCAACACGGTGACCGCGCTCGTGAGCCGGATGCGTCGGGTGCGTGCCGCCGCGGCCGCGAGCACCATGGCGGGGGCCGAGACGGGGAAGTCGGTGCGGTGGTGCTCGCCGACGCCGTACACGTCGAGTCCGACCTGCTCGGCGAGCTCGATCTCCTCGAGCAGGTCGCGCAGGCGCTGGGCGGGCGAGCGCCGCTCGCCCGTGTGGGGGTCGGGGCCGTTGTCCCCGAACGAGTACAGCCCGAACTCCATCGCCTCTCCCTTGTGGCTCGTGAATGCTCGCAGGTTCAACGAATTCGTAGCGCGCAGCGGCACACCTTCGTCCTCGCACCGAACATCCGGTGGATGCCGTGGCCCGGAATGCTCGTGCCCGGAGCTTCGACGTCGTCGCGACGACAAGGTACGGGATACCGGAGGATTCGCCCATGAGGGACCGACGCCGACCGTCTGTCCGTCCATCGCTCCTGTCACGCCCCGTCCGGTCCCGAATCCGGACGAGCACGTCCCGCCCCTTGGACGCGGTCCATCCGCACCGGAGAGTGGCGTCTCGATCGCCATCCCCGGGAAACACGCAATCCCTTGACGGACAGTACCGGTACCACGGAAGGCGACTCCCACATGGGTCGCTGGCATACCACATGCGAGGTGCTGACCGCGTCGTATGGAATAACCGCAAGAATCGTTTCAAGCGGCAGGAATTTCCTGTCTCCGTGGCAGATGTCGCGACGAGGTGTCAGTCGGTAGCGGGTTGAACGCACACGACCGGGGCGGAAGACCGGACGATCGTACGAACGAACCTGAACGCGGTATCCCCTTCGCGGTGCCCGTGGGCGCCGTCCTCGAAGTCCCGGGAGTCCACATGCGTCACACGTCACCCTCGTTCACGGACGGACACGGGGGAGACCAGCGTCCAGGATGGACGCGCCAGCCGTTCGACAAGCCCACGGGTCTCAACACCTCCACCTCGAACCGCACCCGCAGCGCACCGCCGACGCCGACGATCGAACATCGCTACCAACTGCTGCTCGCCACCATCGCCGAGCGCGTCTGGCGGTTCGACCTCCAGACCCCCATCGCGGTGGACCGACCCCTCGAGGACATGGTCGGCACCTTGCTGCGACACGCCCGGCTGGTGGAGTGCAACCCCACCAACCTCAAGGCCCCACAGTCACGGAAGGGCTGCACCTGCTCCGGGATGTGGCTGTCCGACGTCCTCCTGGGTACGCGCACGGAGCAGGACCGTATCGTGCGCGAGTTCGTCCGCTCGGGGTTCCACATGAGCGACGTGCGCACGATCGAATGGGACCCCGAGGGACAACCTCGCCGCGTCCTCACCAACATGATGGGGATCGTCGAGAACGGCTGGCTCGTGGGGCTGTGGGGCGCTCAGCGCTCGGCCGATGCGAGCCGGCGTCTCTCTCGCGAACCGCGCGTCCTCAAACGGAACCCGTCGGAGCACGTGCTCATCACGGACCATCGCGGCCGCATCTCGTTCACCTCGCCCACGATGGCCGAGTGGCTCGGGGGGAGCGCGCTGCTCCAGCCGGGCGCCGATGTCTGCGAACTCGTGCATCCCGAGGACCGCGCGACGCTATGCGAGGCCATCCTGAGCACGGGCCGCACGAGCGGGGCCTCGGGTCCACTGGTGCGCGTGCGGTTCCTGCGCGCCGACCTGCACTACGTGCGACGCGCCGTGGTCGTGCATCACGTCGAGGGCATACCCGGCTCACCCATGTTGGCGGTCAGCGTCTTCCGTCTGCCACGTCACCACAAGCGGTCGCTCCTCGCCGGGGCGACCGAGGCGGCCACCGCTGCCATCCGACTGGCCGCCGAAGTGCGCCATCTCAATGACGCCCTCACGGTGGTGAACGGACACGCGCAGTTGGCCCTGCTCGATACCGGAGCGGAGTCGGAGGCCGCCACCAACCTGCGCGCCATACTGGACGCGGTGCAACGCGCCAGCGACACGCTGCACACCATGGGGCAGCGCCTCGAGGATGGCGCTGAGGTCGCGCGTCGGACACGCGGGGCGAACCCGAGGAAACGGCAGACCGCCTGAACAAGGTCCCGGTCGGATGTGCG
>JBEGJG010000276.1:0-3048 GCA_041184705.1 Candidatus Eiseniibacteriota bacterium | reverse complement strand
TGGAGCGTGGCCGCGCTTCGTCTGCGGCAGGGTGGGGCGGTCGAGGGCTCGCGCTTCCTCGTGCCCGCCGCCGTGAGGTTCGCGGGCCGCTTCGAGGGCGAGGGGCTCGAGGTCGCGATCGCGCGCCTGTACGCGGGTGGGCTGCTGCCGACCGCCGCCGATGCCGCGACGCGCGACGTGCGCTGGCGGTCCCCGCTCGTGCGCGTGCCCGCACGCGCGCTGCTCGTGGACGCGGTCATCGCGAGCGCGCCACCGGACGGTCGTGCCGCCGCGCTCGCGGCGTTGCTGCGTCGCGATCCCCCGGGGACGCTCGACAGCCTCGCGCGGCTGGTGGGCGTGCCGGCCTCGACCCTCGCCAATCGCTACCGTGCCCTCGCCGAGGAGCGGGCGCGCAGCGGTCGGCGCGCGCTCGTGCTCGACCGTCGCGCCCCGTGGCGGCCCACCGATGGCTTCCAGCGCGGCGTCTGTCTGGCGCACGAGGTCGGGCTCGAGCGCGGCTACCTGTCGGCCGAGTGTGCGCGGCAACTCGCGCGCATCCGTGAGTCGGGGGCCAACACGGTCTCGCTCACCCCGTTCGCGTGGTTGTTCGACCTGCGCGAGGTCGCGATGGGCAACAGCACCGACGCCGGCCCCGACGGCGAGAGCGACGAGGCGCTGGTCGAGGCCGCGGGTCGTGCGCGCGCGCTGGGGCTGCGGGTGTGGCTCAAGCCGCACCTGTGGACACGCGGCTGGTCGGGCGACCTGACCTTCACACCCACGGGTTGGGCGCGGTTCCTCGACGCGTGGGAGGAGCATGCGCTGCATTGGGCGCTGCTCGCCGAGCGCGAGCGCATGGACGGGTTCATGATCGGGCACGAGCTCGCGAGCGCGACCACCGCCGATCCCGCGCGATTCCGCGCCCTCGCGGGTCGGGTGCGACGCGTTTACGGGGGGCTCGTCTCGTACGTGGCGAACTGGGACGAGGTCGAACGCATCCCGTTCTGGGACGCCCTCGATCTGGTGTCGGTGTCGTTCTACACGCCGCTCGCCGAGAGCCCCACACGCGACGCGGCCACGCTGCGCGCGGGTGCCACGCGCGCGCTCGCCGCACTCGAACCCGTGGCGAGGCGCGCCGGGCGGCCGGTGCTCATCGCTGAACTCGGATTCTCACCGAACGCGGCGGCGGCGGTGCGCCCCTGGGAATCCGGCGACGGTCCCGAGGACCTCGAGACGCAGCGCGCCTGTCTCGCCGCGGTGGTCGCCGCGAGCGAACCGTTCGAGTGGCTCGCGGGGGTCCACTTCTGGAAGTGGGGCACCACGGCCCGTCCCGGTGGCGATCCGTTCGACACGAAGGGGCGTCCGGCGGGAACCGTGGTGACAGACGCGCTCCGCATCTGGCAAGGTCGTCCGGTGCGAGTCCCGGCACCACCGCCCCCGACGCGCACGTCCCCCGGAGGCCGACGATGAAGCAGGAAGGTGATCGACCCGCTTCGAGCAGCGGTCCACTCGCGCGCGCGCTCGACACGCTGGAGCGTGTCGGGAACCGCCTGCCCGATCCGATCTCGCTGTTCGTGCTGCTGGCCGCTGGGGTGGTGGTGGCCTCGGCCGTTGCCGCCCAGCTGGGGGTGCACGTCCTGCATCCGAAGGACGGCAGCGTCGTGAACGCGGTGAACCTACTCACCCGCGAGAACGTGCAGCGCATGTTCACCGACGCGGTCCGCAACTTCACCGGCTTCGCGCCGCTCGGGCTGGTGCTCGCGACCATGATCGGCATGGGCGTGGCCGAGGGCAGCGGTCTCGTGGCGGCCGCCCTGCGGGCCTTCGTGACGAGCATCCCGCGCGCGTTCCTGACGGCCGCGATCGTGCTGACGGGTGTCAACGGCAACATCGCCGCCGACGCGGGCATCGTGGTGCTGCCGCCGCTCGCCGCGCTGCTCTTCGCGGCCGCCGGCCGGCATCCCGTGGCGGGTATCGCCGCGGCGTTCGCGGGCGTGGCGGGTGGCTTCAGCGCGAACTTCCTGCCCAGTTCGCTCGACGCGCTTCTCGCGGGGCTATCGCAGAGCGCGCTCGACGCCAGCAAACTCGCGCCCGGCTACACCGTGCAGATCCTGGGCAACTGGTACTTCCTGATGGTCTCCACGCTACTCATCACCGCGGTCGGCACGTGGATCACGGACCGCGTCGTGGAGCCCCGGCTGGGTCCGTGGCGCGGTCAGGCCGATGCGTTCGAGGTCTCGGGCCCGAAGGAGCGTCAGGGCCTGCTCGCCGCCGGACTGACCGCGCTCGCGTTCCTCGCGCTCACGCTGTGGCTGGTGATGGGTCCGGCGGCGCCCCTGCGTCTGCCCGGGATCGAAGGCACCGACGGTCTGAAGCCGTTCTTCGAGAGCATCGTCATCCTGGTGATGCTGCTGTTCCTGTTCCCCGGCATCGCCTACGGCATCGTGACGGGCTCGGTGAGAAGCGACCGCGACCTCGCACGTATGGCCGGCGAGTCCATGTCCACGATGGGCACGTACATCGTGCTGGCCTTCGTGGCCGCCCAGTTCGTGAACTGGTTCGCGTGGTCGAACCTCGCGACCATCCTGGCCGTGAACGGCGCGCACTTGCTGAAGGCGATGCATCTGGAAGGCGCCCCGCTCATGGTGGGCTTGGTGTTCGTGACCGCGTTCCTCAACCTGTTCACGAGTTCCGCCTCGGCCAAGTGGGCGACCTTCGCCCCGGTGTTCGTGCCCATGTTCCTGCTGCTCGGCTTCTCACCCGAGGGCACGCAGGTCATCTACCGCATCGGGGATTCCGCGACGAACATCGTGACCCCGCTGCTGCCCTACATGCCCTTCATCCTGACCTTCATCAAGCGCTACGACCCCGAGGCGGGCATGGGGACGCTGATCGCCATGATGGTGCCGTACTCGGTGGCGTTCCTCTTGTCGTGGACGGTGTTACTGCTGGTGTGGAGTGCCTTCGGGTGGCCGATCGGCCCCGGTGTCTTCCTGCGGCTGTCCTGAGGATTGTGCGGCGAAGATTGTTGAGGGCACGACGCGTGCATTGACGTGAGGGCATGACGGCCGA
>JBEGJG010000275.1:0-3052 GCA_041184705.1 Candidatus Eiseniibacteriota bacterium | reverse complement strand
TTGCCGTCGTGGTCGTTCACCTTGAGCTTGTTGCTCTCGAAGTTGCGCACGCGCAGCGTGACCTTCTTCTTGGTCATGAACGGGTTCGTCCACCACAGCCCGGCGCGACGCTCGCTGCCCTTGTAGTTGCCGAACAGCGTCAGCACCGCCGCCTGGTTGGGCTCGACCACGAAGAAGCCGCCGAGCAGCACCAGCGTGACGACGAACGCGAGGCCGAACACACCCGCGAGCGCGTTCTGGCCCGCCTTGCCGAACGCGATCATGGCGGCGGGGAAGGCGAGCGTGAGCACGATGAGCAGCAGCAGCATGGCCAGCCCGGGGCGGGACCCGGCGGCGGCCTCACGGAACGTGGCGTTCGAGTTCATGACGACTCCTTGGGGGATGGGGTATGACGACATCGAAGTGATATCACTTCGCAATCGCCCCTGGCTACGGGGAATCGCGGGGTGGGGTTGCACGGCTGCGAGGTGGGCCGACAACTCGTTGCCGTTCAACACCTTTCATGGTTCGACGAGAATCGTCGAAGTCCGCCCTCGGGCACCCGTCTTTGGCTCCGCATCCCCGTCCACAACGACCTGCCCGGCCGTGGGGCGCTCGCGACGTGCCTCCGGGCGCCCGCCCACGATCCTCGCCGCGCGCGGTTCAGCTCCCCTCGCCCGGGGCAAGGCCGAGGCCCCCGGACCGTGCGGTCCGAGGGCCTCTCTCGTCGCGATTCCGTTCGCCGTCAGCGCTTCGACGCTCGGCGTCGTCGCGGCGCGGTGCTCCGTGCGGGTCGCGCCTCGCGCTTCCCGAGCGCGCGGCGATGCTCGGCGTCGCCGCGTTCGGCGGCGGTCACCAGGCCCGCGGGGACGCGCACCGGCAGGGTGAGGAGCGCGTGCGAGAGGGTCTTGCCCTGCGGGTCCATGCGCAGGCTCACTGTGCCGCCTCCGCCCAGCGACTCGCCGAGCAGGAAGTTGATCGCCATGAGGTTCGGCACCTCGCTGCGTTCGACCTTGCCGTGACACACGCCCTTGAACCACGCCTTCACGCGGGCCGCGGTGAGCCACTTCACGAGGAACGGGTACACCTCGGGGGCACGCGCGATCACGCCGATGTTCGCGGTGTCGCCCTTGTCGCCGCTGCGCGCGTGCGCGATGCGCGCGAGCGGCACCGTCACCATGCGACGCGAACCCTTCGCCGTCGGCCACGCGGTGCGCGGGTACGGCGCAGGCTTCGTCATGGGCACCAGCGGCGTCGGCCACTCGAGGCGACGCTCGCCGGCGTCGGTGACCAACGTGGGACGCACGAGATCGCGCGGCACCAGCGCCGGCCAGTACGCCATCACCTCCTGCGCCTGCGGTCGCCCACCCGTCACGGCCACGCCGCACGGGCCCGACAGGATCACCGCGGGCACCATCTTGGAGAACGCCTCGATGCGCGCCTTGTCGTGATCGCGCACGCCCAGGCGCAGCAGCACCTCGGGCACGTCCACCTGCGGCGCGAGCGGTCCCCAGCACGACGAGGCGCCCACGTACTCGGTGAGCGTGGCCTCGAACGGCGTGCCGACGCGCTCCCAGAACAGGTCGGCGAACACCTCGGCCTTCTCGACCGCGTCGGGCCCCGAGATGATGAGCGTCCCGCTCGCCTTCCAGCCGTCGCTGTACGCCGCACTCACCTTGAGCGAGGGCGGCGCGGGCCGACCCTTCACACCCCACACGCGCACGCGGTCGCGCCCGGCCTGCTCCACACGGATGCTGCCGAAGTCCGCGGTCACGTCGGGGGTGAGGTAGCTGCGCGAGTCGCCCATCTCGTACATGAGCTGCTCGGTCACGGTGCGCACGGTCACCGCGCCACCGGTGCCCGCGTGCTTCGTCACGATGAACGAACCGTCGGCGTTCATCTCCACGATGGGGTAGCCGATGTCGGCGAAGCGCTTGATGTCGCGCCAATCGGTGAGGTTGCCGCCCGTGCTCTGCGCACCGCACTCGATGATGTGCCCGGCCACGATGCCCGCAGCGAGGCGGTCCCAGTCGTCGGCGGCCCAGTCGAACGCGTGGATCATGGGGGCCAGCGTGATGCCGGTGTCCGTGCAGCGTCCGGTCACCACGATGCGCGCGCCGCTGCGCAGGGCCTCGACCACCGGCCACGCGCCGTAGTACGCGTTGGCCGACGACACGCGCGCGCGCACGTCGGCGAAGCGACGGCCGTCCTCCATGTTGTCGAGGCTCGCCCCGGCCGCGTTGAGTTCGTCGAGTCGCGACATGAGGTCGTCGCCCAGCACCGCCGCCACCGAAAGTCGGCGACCGCGCTTCTCGGCCAGCGCGAGCAACGCGCGTCGGCAGGCGGCCGGGTTCACGCCACCGGCGTTCGTGACCACGGTGATGCCGCGATCCACCAGCAGGTCGAGTGTGGCGTCCACCTGCGCGATGAAGTCGCGCGCGTAGCCCGCCTCGGGGTCGCGCGCGCGCTGCTTCTGCATGATGGACATGGTGATCTCGGCCAGGAAGTCGAGCGTCACCACGTCCACCGGCCCCAGTTCGACCTGTCGGCGGAACTGGCCCAGGTCGTCCCCCCAGTACCCGCCGGCGTTGGCGATGCGGATCACGGACTTCTGCGGCATGGCGGGGCTCCCCGTGTGCATGTCTGCGACCGACAACGGTTTGCGAAGATGTGCCGGACGCTATCCCGGCGCGGGTGGAGCGTCAAAGCAGCGAATGAGCCCAAGAGCGGCGTTCGCGCGCCTCGACGTGGACGGCCGCCGGTTCCTGCGCTTGGAGTGATGGGGCGGGTGGCGTTCGACGCGACGCGCCCCCGCCCGCCGTGTTCGGTGGCACGAAACCGGGTTTCGCCGAGGAGTGCGTTCTCGTGCTGCGATCCGAGCGGGCCGGGTTAGCATTCAAGTCCCCTAGGCGTTCGTTCCGCCGCCCTCCGTACCTCTCTCCGCGCGGCCCGTTCCCCCTCGAAGTCCGAAGGTCCGTCCCGCCGTGCGCGCCCCCCTGCATGCGCTGCGCGTCCTCGCGCTCGCGTTCGTCCTCCATGCCTCCGTCCCGGTCGCGGCCCTCGCGAGCTGGGC
>JBEGJG010000274.1:0-3070 GCA_041184705.1 Candidatus Eiseniibacteriota bacterium | reverse complement strand
CGCGACGCCTCCGCCAAGGGCGAGCGCGTCTCGGCGGCGAGCGAGCGCGCCTCGAGCATGGCCGAGCGCATCGCTCGCCGACTCGAGGGCGATGCCACCATGGCCGACACGCTCGCAGCCCGCTACGCGGCTCCTGCGGAGCCGGCGGCCGCCGAACCCGAACCGACCCCGGCGCTCCGTCTCGTGGACGAGCCCACCGCGCTCGGCGACCCCGATGCCCGCCGCGGCGAGGATCGCCCATGACGCCCGCGCACGGTCACGACGGTTCCGAGGCGCGTGCGATCGCGCGCGGTCTGCGCGTCGCACTCGACGCCGCGTTCGCGGCGCGCAGCCCCGACGCTCACGCCTGGTCCGCCGCGGTGGACGTCGCGGACATCCTCGGTCTCGGGGGACTCGCCGACGTCCTGCGCGAGGCCCGTCGCCATCGGGAGCCCCGTCCCGCGGGGCTCGACCACGCCCTCGAGCGCGTGCAGCGTCTCGCCACCGAGTGCGAGGGGCGCGGCGACCTCGCCGCGTTCACCGAGGCCGACCGCGAACTCGGCGCACTCGCCGCGACGCTCGCGCAGCAGGAGTGGGTCGTGACGCCGGGTCTTCCTGCGCCGCCCACGCCCTCTCAGTCGCTCGCCGATCTGCTGGCCGACCTGCCGGTGGAGGATGCCACCGTGCTCGCGCGCGGCGTGGTCTCGCTCCCGGTCTCGGCCGCCCTTCGTGCCGCACTCGATTGGTTGGGTGCCGACGAGGGTGGCCCGATCCAGGTCGCCTCGCAGGACGGCGTCGTCACCTTCACCTTCCGCGTCGTGCACGCGCCCGGTTTGTCGCCCGCGGGCTCCGTGCTCGCGCTCGTCGGCGGTGCGTTGGTCCCGGTGGACGGCACGCGCTGGAGCGTGCGCGTGCCGCTGCATGCCGACCGTCCGCCGTTCCTGCTCGCGCGCCAGGGCGAGCTGCGTCTCGCATTGCCGTGGCACGCGGTGGCGAGCCTTCGCATCACCGCCGCCGCCGTGCGCGAGGCGTTCGACGAGCCGTCGCTCGCACCGTGGTCGCCCGTTCAGCGCCCCGAGGGGGAGCGTCCCTCGGCGCTGCTCGCTCAAGGCCTGTCGCGCGCCTGGTTGCACCTCGATCACATCGTGTGGCGCGTGTTCGCGACCCCCGAGCCCGCGCATGCGCCGGCCGAGGTCCCGGGTTCGCATCTCGCGGTGCACACCGACGACGGTGAGGCGTACTGGGTCGTGGATGCGGTCGCGGCGTTGCGTGCCGTGCCTCCGGTGGACACCCCGCCGCCGAGTCCGCGTCCGCGCACCGTGTCGCCGTCGGCCGTCCTCGGGCGTTCCGTGGTCAACGCGCCTGCGCCGCCTGCTCCGAGCGCGCCCGCGGAACCCGTCGCGGGTCCGGCCCCCTCGCCCGCACCTGCGCCGCGGCCTTCCACCATCATCCCCATGCCGGTGCCGCGTCCTGCGCCCGCGCCCCGTCCTGCCTCCAACGAGCCCGCATTGCTCGGACGCGAGCACGTCGTCCCGATCGCGGGTCGCCCGCGTCCCGTCACGCCCGCGCCGCGTCGTGCGCCGGTCGAGGCAGCGCGTCCGTCCGCCCGTCGTGCACTCGTCGTGGACGACTCCATGGTCGCCCGTCTCGCGCTCGGTCGCGTGCTCGAGGCGCACGGTTGGGTGGTCGAGGGCGTCGAGAACGCCTCGGGCCTCTGGCAGGCCCTCGACGATCAGGAATGGGACGCGGTGTTCCTCGACGTCTCGCTGCCCGACGCGATCGAGCGCGAGCACCTGCCGCAGGCGGTGGCCCGGCGTCTCGTCGTGCGCAAGCCGTTCGAGATCGTCGCGCTCACGCGTGACCGCAGCGAGGATCGTCTGGCCTCGGCCGCGGGCATCCTCGAGACCATCCGCAAGCCGTTCGCTCCCGACGCGCTCGAGGGTCTGGCGCGGCGACTCGACGCGGACGCGCGCGGATGATCCCGCCGGCGGAACGGCCGGCCCTCGAGCCACTGGTGCTCGTCGCGGTCGAGGACCCGAGCGTCACCGACCTGCTCGCGTTCGCGCTCGAGGCCCAGCGATTCCGCGTGCGACTCGTGCGCGATGGGGAACAGGCGCTGCAGACCGCGCTCGTGACTCACCCGAACCTTGTCATCGCGGACCTGCGTCTGGCGCGGCGTTCCGGATTGGAGTTGTGCGAAGCACTGCGACGTGACCCCGCACTCGTGGACGTTCCCGTGTTGTTGCTCACCTCCGCGGCCGACACCGAGGCTCGCGTCGAGGCCCTGTCGCGCGGGGCCGACGACCTCGTGGTGAAGCCGTTCTCGCCCCGCGAACTCATGGCCCGCGTGCAGCGTCTCGTCTCGCGCTCGCGCGAGACCCAGGCCCTGCGCGCGCGCACCAACGAACTCGCGCGCGAACTCGCGCGCGCCGAACTCGACGCGAAGCGCGCGCGAGCGCACGGAGCGCACCAGCGCGAGTTGCGTGCGCTCGCGACACACATGGGCGAGGGGTTGCTGCGCACGCTCGATCTCGATGCGCTCGACGTGCGTCTCGTGCGCGAGGTGCGGCGCGCCACGGGTTCGCGCAGCGTGGCGTTGTTCGAGTGCGTGGACGACGTCCTTGTGCTGCGCACCGTCGCGGGAGACCTGCCCGAGCGTTGGGCCGGGTTCCGGGGCCACGGTCTCGCCGCGACCCTCGCGCAGGTGCATGCCCTCGCGCGACCGGTCCGCGTCTCGGATCTGGCGCGTGCCCACGAGGGTGCCGAAGCCGTACGTCAGTTGACCACGCACGGCGTCGCGTGTCTGGCGGTGCTCACGGGCGCCGACGCACCGCTCGCCGTGGTGGTGTGCGAGGACCGCCCCGACGGGGCCGCACATCCCCCGGAGGCGATGGACCGTCTCGCGGTCCTCTGCGACGTCGCGGCGCCCGCACGCATGGCCGCGCGAGGCTTCCGGGACCAGCAGCATCGGCTGCTTGAGGTCCTGGCCGAATCGGTGGCGAACGATCCCGTGCGTCGCACGGCGGCTCGCGAGGCCACGGTTCGCATCGCACGGGTGGCCGAGGACCTCGCGCTCGATCCGCTCGTCCGT
>JBEGJG010000273.1:0-3078 GCA_041184705.1 Candidatus Eiseniibacteriota bacterium | reverse complement strand
CACCGTCCCGCCCGCACGCCGCGGCCTGCCGCTCGGCGCCCAGGTCGTGGTCGGCGTCGTGATCGGTGCCACGCTGGGCGTCGCGTTCGGGAGGACCCCGTGGCTCGGGCCGTACTCGAACGAGGACCTCGGGCAGGTCGGCATGCTCGTGATCCGCCTGCTCAAGGCGCTCGCCACCCCGCTCATCCTGCTCGCGGTGCTGGACTCGTTCCTCACCACCGCGCTGGGGCCCCGAACGTTCGCGCGCTTCGCCGCCATCTGTCTGGTGAACATCACGGTCGCCATGACGATCGGACTCACGCTGCTCGACGCCCTGCAACCCGGCGTCGCGTGGCGCGGGCACATCGAGGAGCTGACGGGACAGGTCGTGTCCGCCGTGCGCACGAACGGCCCCCCGCCCGGCGCGACGCTCGACCCGCTGCGCAACCTCGCCGGCTACGTGCCCGAGAGCGTGGTGGCCCCGCTCGCCAACAACAGCCTCGTCTCGCTGGTGCTGCTCGCCATCCTGTGCGGCGCGGCCATGCGCCGACTCAAGGACCGCGGCTCGCGCGGCATCGCCACGCTGGAACCCGTCATCACGAGCCTGTTCGAGGTCACCACCACCATGCTCATGTGGGTCGCGCACGCCGTGCCGTACGCGGTCGCGCTCATCGTGGCGCAGGTGGTGGGCCGGTCGGGCCTCGAGGTGTTCGCGGTGCTGTGGCGGTTCCTCGCCGTGATCCTCGCCGGGCTGCTGCTGCACGCGCTCGTGTACTACCCGCTCATGGCGTGGTGGGTGGGCCGCCGCAGCCCGCGCGAGTACCTGGGCCGTGGCGCCGACGCCGTGCTCACGGGGCTGTCCACCAATTCGAGCCTCGCGACCGTCCCCGTCACGCTGCGCTGTCTGCGCGACCTGCGGGTGAGCGAGGCATCGGCGCGCGTCTCGGCGTGCATCGGCACCAACCTGAACAACGACGGCATCATCCTGTACGAGGCGATGGCGACGGTGTTCCTGTGCCAGGCGTTCGGCTACGACCTGTCGTTCGCGCACCAGATGACGATCGTGCTCGCGTCGGTCATGGCCGGCGTGGGCGTGGCGGGCGTGCCCGAGGCCGGGCTCATCGTGCTGCCGCTGGTGCTCGGCGCGGCCGGCCTGCCCGAGGCCGCGATCGCCGCGGCCATCCCGCTCATCGTGCCCGTGGACTGGATCATCGCCCGCGTGCGCTCGGGCGTGAACGTGCTCTCCGACCTGCTGGTCGCGATCCTGCTCGACCGCCTCGAGGGCCGGCCGCGGACCTGAGTCTCAGGCGCGAAGGGTGCGTTCGGCGGTCTCGGCAACGGCGCGGGCACCGTCGGCGTCGGCGGGCGAGATCGTCACCATCTCGGGACTGCCCCCGCCCTTGCCACGCCCGGCAGCGAGCAGGTCGGGTAGCAGCGCCTTGAGGTCGGGACCCGCGGTCCCCTTGGCGCGCGCCACCACCACCTGCGGCTCGGGGCCCGAGGTTCCCGAGACCACCCACGGGGCACCGGCCTCGAGGGCGCGCAACGCGAACTGACGCGCATCGTCGCGCGACCTCCCGTCGGCCAGCACGACGACCGGACGCGGCGGGTCCCCCACCGCGGCACGCGCCTCGTCGGCGATCTGACGCGCCACGAACACCGCCAGTCGCTTGCGCAGATCGTCACGCTCCTCGAGCGCGCGTTCGAGATGGGCGATGAGGTCGCGATCGCTGCTGCTCCGACGCTTGGCGGCCTCGAGCATCGCCTCGACGCGCCAGGCGTGATCGCGCAGCGCTCGCCCACCGCAGTGGAACGAGAACCGCACGTTGCCGCGGACCTTCTCCCAGCCCACGATCTTGACGGCCCCGACCTCGCCCGTGCGACGCACGTGCGTGCCGCCGCACGCCGACCAGTCCCACTCGGGCACCTCGACCACGCGGATGCGGCCCGTGACCTTCGGGGGCTTGCGCAGCGGGAATCGCGTGATGCCCTCGGCGTCGGTCCAGTGCAGCGCGATCGCACGATCGTCCCACAGCACGCGGTTCGCGGCCGCCTCGATGCGCTCGACCAGACGCCAGTCGGCCTCGGCCAGCCCGACCTCGATGACGTTGCGGTCCGCGCCCAGCGTGGACGACAGCGTGGGCGCGTCGAGCAGGCGATCGAACGCCGCCGAGAGCACGTGCTGTCCGGTGTGCTGCTGCATGTGGTCGAACCGCCGCTCGGCGTCGATCGCGCAGGGTAGCGCGTCGCCCGTGGGCACGCGGTCCACCACGTGCCACACACGGCCCTCGTCGTCCACCTGCACGTCGAGCACGCGCGCCTCGCCGATGTGGCCGGTGTCGGACAGCTGCCCGCCGCTCTCGGGGTAGAACCACGTCACGGCCAGTTCGACCGCGGGTCGGCCCGCGTGCTCGCCCGCGGCCACGATCTGGCCCGTGAACGAGGTGGTGTAGGCGTCGTCGTAGTAGCGGCGGTCCGAGGCCATGTCAGGATCCCTTCACCGCGCGGCGCGAGACGCCCCAGCGCTTGAGCATGCGCCACAGCGTGGTGCGAGACACGCCGAGTTGTCGTGCGGCCGCGGTCGCGTTGCCGTCGTGACGCGCGAGCGCGCGCAGCACGTGCTCACGCGTCACCTCGTCGAGCGAACGGGCGTCGGGGTCGCGCGGAGCGCGCCCTCGGCGGCCGCCCACGGCGGGCACGCCCTCGTCGGGCGCGAGACCGGGCCCGAGCAGACGCGGCGAGCGCACGGAGACGGGCAGGTCGTGCGCCGCCAGCACCTCGCCGTCGGTCACCGCGACCGCGTGCTCGACCGCGTTCTCGAGTTCGCGCACGTTGCCGGGCCAGTCGTAGCGCACGAGCAGCGCGACGGCGTCGGGCGTGAACCGCAGCCCCTTTCGACCGGTGCGTTGCGCCGCGCGCTCCAGGAAGTACGACGCGAGCAGCCCCACGTCCTCGCTGCGCTCGCGCAGCGGCGGCAACTCCAACTGCACCACGTTGAGCCGGTAGTACAGGTCGCCGCGGAAACGTCCGTCGGCCACCAGGGCCTGCAGGTCGCGATGGGTCGCGGCCACCACGCGCACGTCCACCAGGCGCGGGGTG
>JBEGJG010000272.1:0-4523 GCA_041184705.1 Candidatus Eiseniibacteriota bacterium | reverse complement strand
CGATCGGCCTTGAAGAAGTCCTTGCCCGACCACGCCCCGCCGCCGATGGGGACACGCGTCCCGTAGGCGTCCACCACGAGCTTCTTGCCCGAGAGGCCGTTGTCGCCGTCGGGCCCACCCAGTTCGAACGCCCCCGCCCCGTTCAGGTGCACACGCGCGGGCATGGCGGACGAGAACCCGGGCAGTTCGGCCGCGCTGCGCTGGAGTTCCTCCGCGAGCACGCGCTGCACCTCGCGCTGCAGCGCGATCTCATCGAGCCCGGCACGCTTCTGCAACGAGGCGCTGAACCACTCCAACGTCCACGTGCGCCGCCCCGCGGCGTCCACCTGCTCGCGCACGGCCACGATGACCTTGCCGTCGGGACCCAGTTCGAGCGGGGCGCTCCAGCGCAGCGCGTACAGGGCCCGTGCCATGCGACGCGCGAACCACTGCTCGACCGGTTGATGATCGGTGGCGACGAGGTCGTTCGCGTGCCCGATGCAGATGCACTGGTCGTCGGCGCACTCGCGGTAGTGGTCCTCGCCCTCGAGCAACGGCTCGCGACAGAGGTCCTCGTGCACCACGACCTCCTCCGGGGCCGGGAACCAGTTCCGGTCGTAACCCGCGGAGCGGTACACGTCGCGCACGAGCGCGGCCACGTCGAGATCGCGCGCGCCCTGGGCGGCGATGCGCCCGGTGACGAACACGTGCTGGCGATGCACGGCCACCTCGACTCCCACGAGGCCGCGGGGCTCCAGCGCGTGCGCCGCCTCGACGATGGCGTCGGCGACGGCGTCGGACAGCTTGTCGGGATGACCGGGGAACACGAACTCCGCGGTGTGCAGACGCGACTCGACCACGACGCCGCTCGGGGGCGTGGCGAAGGCGGTGACGCTCATGGGGATCTCCTTCCGTAGGGGATGCGTGACGGGCGGTGAGAGGAACGAGGGCGAACGGGCGGGATCACATGGGGAGCTCGATGACGTGGTCGGCGACCGCCAGCAACGGCTCCACCGCAGCGCGGTTGGAGTGCGTCAGAGCGACCCCCAACTTCGCGGACCGCAGGATGTGGTGGATCTCACCCACTATCGGTCCGACGTAACCGTCGGTGAGCAGCACCGCGCGCCCAACGTGGTGCGCCTTCATGTGTCGCGCGACGCACTCGATGGAGGTGCCTCCGGTGGTGGCGCATTCGCCCCGTCGCAGCGCCGTGAGCGTCAGGTCGTGGACGCAGTCCGAGAACAGGTGCACCGTGGGGTGCACGAGAAGTCGGCAATCCACGACGGCGCCGTAGAGCGCTTCGACGAGCCCGCCCATGCTGCCGGACACGTCCAGGTAGACGTGCACCAGCCCTTCGCGGGGAACGCGTCGTCGATCGAGCACCACACCCGGGTGCAACAGCGTCGGCACCCCCAGCACGCGCAGGACCGCGCTGCGTCGTGACAGCGCGGGAAGCGCGCTCATCGTTTCCACGGGCGCCGCCTGGATGCACCGACGATGACCGCGCGTACCGTGCGAGAGGCGTCGGAACAGGCCGCGCAGGGCTTCACGCTTCGCGGGAGGATGCAGGTGGATGTGCCTATGCTGCAGAAAGCCCGACACGGAACGCCCCGGGAGGACCCGATCGGTGATCGGCCACCCGTCCACGATCTCCCCGAGCAGCTTCCTGAGGTCGTCGGGGAGTCCGTCGAGGTCCACCTCCTCCTCGTCGTGCGAACCGAGCAGTGGGACCTTCGCTCCCCCGTTCTCGCCCACGCTCTCGACGACCAGGGACGGGAGCAGGGCGAACAACTCCGCGTAACTCATGCCGGTATCGGAGTAGAGCGCACGGTGCGACTCCCGCACGCGCGCCATGTGCTCCGGGGACAGCCCCTGGATGGGCCCGAGGGTACGACAGGCGTTCGGGAAGCCCTCGGCGGGACGCAGCAGGCACTCCGGGAACCGCTCGAGCGAGTAGAGCCCGGTGAACAGCGCGGTGTACTCGCTCCCGGGGAACATGCGACAGAGCAGGGCGTTGATGACCGCGTCGAAGACGAGGTTGTGCGCCGGGGTGGGCCGGTCGAACTGCCGCGTGTGCCCCAGGATGATGTGATGCAACTCGTGCATGATGAGCATGAGCAGTTTCTCGGGCGTCTCCGCATGACGCTCGACGAAGCGAGGGTTGATGAGCATGCGCGGTGACCGACGGCATTCCACCGCAGCGGTGGGGATGCTCTCGGTCTCCACGATGTCCACGAGGCGGAGCAGCGTATGCATGCCGTACGAGGCGGCGGGCATGCAGTCGAGGATGCGATCGACCAGAGCCGACCGCTCGCGGAACAACGGGACGGGGGCGGCTTCGGCCACCTCGGGAACAGCGACGTCCACGGTCATGAGGTACTCCTTCCATAGGTCGCCTGCCGGACCGCGGCGACGTGCGTCTTGGGGATGAACAACGTCAGCCGACGTCGGGCCTCGATCCGCGACAGCAACGGGGTCTTGGAACGCAGCCACAACGAGTCGGAACTCTTGGTGAACACCGCCATCACGGTGACCGGGTCCCACCACGTCACGCTTCGCGAACGCACCTTCGACGCGTTCGGGTCCTTCGGGGGGCCTTGTTCGAACGCCTCCAGCACGATGCACGCCCCGGGCAACGGCAACGTCTCGGCGTGGTGGTCCAACAGGTGAGCGAGGCGGTCCTCGAAGGTCCCCACGTGGGCATCCAGGATGCGGAGTTGCTCGAGGGACAGCAGGTCGGGCACGACCTCCTGCAGCTTGGGGATCGGCACCCCCACGAGTTGGAACGGCAACTCGACGTCGAGGCGCATGCCCTGCGACGTGGCGCTCACGCGCCCGCTCGCTCCCTGCAACGCACGCAACCCCGAGAACTCGACCGAGGAATGCGGCGGCCCGCCCATGTTGTGGAGCAGGCCTGAGGACGTACCGGCAGCGCTCCTATTCCTGGGACGCCGGGCCGCCTTCGCCTCCTTGCACGAAGAGGCCCATGAATCCTTGTTCTGGAGATACGAGATGAACGACAGACCGGGGCGCTCATGACACCCTCAGCATGCGATCGGCTTCGGCGAAGGCGTGGAACACCTTCTCGATCCGTTCGAGGTCGAGTTCCTTGAACTTCCGCTTGAACACCAGCGCGACGGCGTTCGCCTGCAGATGCGACCGCGGATCCGAGACGTCCAGCGTGGCGAGCAGCTCCTTCGCCCGCTGCCAGACCCGGTACGGCATCGAGTTGCTCGCGACCGACTGATTGATCTCGGGCACGGCGAGCAGTTCGCGATAGGTCTCGGCGAACTGTCCCGCGACCGCGGCACTCAGACGCTCCGCCAGCCCCGACTCGAACAGGCACACGCTGGCCGCCTCGAGCGCCCCGTCGGGGAGTTCGGCGAGCGTGTCGGCGATCACGCTGGACAGCTCGCTGCGCGACAGACCCGTGGTGGTCATGGCCAGCCGCAGACGATGGAGCGGATCGGGCGTGGTGAGCAGCAGATGGAGCGGACTGGCCGGATCCAGCTTGGCCTCGGCCACGGCCGCCTTGTGCGCGACGACCAGTTTGTCGTCGGCGACCGCACGACCCTGCGCACGCCACGGCATGGACGAGCGCAACGCGTCCAGGAGCACGTCCTCCAGCGCCACGTTCTGTGCGAGGACGGTCGAGGCCGCCTGCATGGAGAGCGCGACGCGGAACAGCATGCCCGCACGACGCGGACTCAGCGACATGTCGGCTCTGGCCAGCTTCGACATGAGCGACCGCACGTAGCGCGCCACGGCGTCGCCATGGGTCTCGAGGGTGGGCTCGTACAGCACCTGCGTCAGGTCCACCGCCGCGCGCAGTTCCCCCATGACCGCCTCATCGGGCTGGAACCCCTCGGCGCGGATGACCGCCAACTGCTCCTTCGCCTTGTAGTTCGGCCAGCCCGGCATCGAGAGGATGAACGGGAAGCGATCGGCGAGCGCGGCATCGAGCGGTTCCGAACCGAGGTACTCGGCCTCGTCCTCGTTCGTGTCGCCCGTCATGGGCGGGTTCATGGCCGCCCAGCGGTGACGCAATCCCTCGATCGGCATGCCCTGCACGCAACGCTCGTGCACGATGGAGAACAGCTTGTTCTGCACCTCGGGGCGACAGCGGCTGATCTCGTCGAAGAACACCGCGCCCGCGCCCCAGATGGCGGCCGGGGTGCGCACGTACCGCAACGAGCCGTCCGTGCCGGGCAACGGGAAGCCCACGAGGTCGTCGAAGTTGAGCAGACTGGCGTTGTAGTGACGACACGAGAGCCCGAGCGCCTGCGCGAGGCGCGTGAGCAGCAGACTCTTCGCGGTGCCGTGCGCACCGATGAGCAGCAACGGGCTCTCGCTCGCGACCGCGGCCAGGACGGGTGTCTCCAGCGCCCCCAGGCCGTGCAGGCCCAGCCGCTCGAGGATGCCGGCGCGGATGGGAGCGCGCGTCGGCGCGCGGCGAGCGCCGGCCTTGGCGGGCTTGCGTTCGGGGAACAGCGGCATCGTCGTGCCGATCGCCGTGGACGGCAGGCCCGACCCGTTGGGGGCGA
>JBEGJG010000271.1:0-6833 GCA_041184705.1 Candidatus Eiseniibacteriota bacterium | reverse complement strand
AACCGGAATCCAGTCCCGGGGCCCGGGAATCGTTCAGTGGGGCCTTCCGGTGTTCAGTCCCACGTGACACGGGGGGCGGAGGAGCCCCCGGGGGGGGAAATGCTTCGGGCGGCGTCCGTGAGGACGCCGCCCGGCGGCATGAGGTGGTTCCTCGAGGGGATCAGCCCCGACGGACGTTCGCCGCCTGCAGGCCCTTCGGCCCACGGGTGACGTCGAACTCCACGGCCTCGCCCTCGGCGAGGGTCTTGAAGCCCTCTCCCGTGATGGCCGAGTAGTGCACGAACACGTCCTCGCCGCCCTGCTGGGAGATGAAACCGAAACCCTTCGCCTCGTTGAACCACTTCACGGTGCCACTCGCCACTTGGAACTCCTTGAAACCGGGTCCGAGGACCCTTACTCACCGCTGATTCCACGCCGCGGTCGCGTTCGGTCGCGTTGACCGTGTCCCCGATGCGAGCCGGCGAGTACCACCCAAACGAAAAACCGCCCGAGCGGTCTCGGACGGTCTTGAAGGCGTTGCCGCACATCCATCGCACTACCAGAGACAACAGGAGTATCGGGGCGGTGACTGGGGGGCACAAGTGAATTCCCGGTGAACCGCCTTCCGCGCGCTCGCGGCATCCCCCTAACGCGCTGCGTCCATGGCGGATGGCGGTCGCTCGGTGGGGCGATCGGGACCCTCGTCTTGCTCGCCGTCCGACCCGGGAACCTCCACGCCAGGAGCCACCACGTGAGCTCGCTTCCGAACGCCGATTCCTTCATCCCGCGTCATCTGGGCCCGTCCGAAGCCGACCAGCGCGCCATGCTCGCGACGCTCGGCATGCCGGATCTCGACACCCTCATCGACGCGACCGTGCCCGCCAACATCCGCTTCAAGCGCCCGCTCGCGCTGCCGGCCGCCATGTCCGAGCAGGACGCGCTCGCGACGTTCCGGCGCATGATGTCGCGCAACGAGGTGTGGCGGAGCTTCATCGGCATGGGCTACAGCACCACGCACGTGCCGGCCGTGATCCAGCGCAACGTGCTCGAGAATCCGGGCTGGTACACCGCGTACACGCCGTATCAGGCCGAGATCGCGCAGGGTCGTCTCGAGGCGCTGCTCGACTACCAGACCGCGGTCACCGACCTCACCGCGCTGCCCGTCACCACGGCGTCGCTGCTCGACGAGGCGACCGCGGCCGCGGAGGCCATGCAGCTCGTGCACGCGGCGCGCGACGGTCGCACCACCTTCCTGGTCGCCGACGACTGCCATCCGCAGACGATCGAGGTGGTGCGTGCGCGCGGTGTCGCGCGCGGCATCACGGTGCGGGTCGAGCCCGCCTCGGCGTTCACGCTCGATGCCACGGTGTGCGGCGTGCTCGTGCAGTACCCCAACACCACGGGCGCGATCCACGACCATCAGGCGCTCGCCCAGCGCGTCCACGACGCGGGTGCGCTGCTCGTGGTCGCCACCGACCTGCTCGCGCTCACGCTGCTCACGCCTCCGGGCGAGTGGGGCGCCGACGTGGCGGTGGGCAGTGCGCAGCGCTTCGGCGTGCCGTTCGGCTACGGCGGTCCGCACGCGGCGTTCTTCGCCACGCGTGACGAGTTCAAGCGCCTCATGCCGGGCCGCATCATCGGCGTCTCGCGCGACGCGACCGGCAAGCCGGCCCTGCGCATGGCGCTGGGCACGCGCGAGCAGCACATCCGGCGCGAGAAGGCGACGAGCAACATCTGCACCGCACAGGTGCTGCTCGCGGTCATGGCCGGTCTGTACGCCGTCTGGCACGGCCCCGACGGTCTGCAGCGCATCGCCGGGCGCGTGCGGCGGTACGCGGCCGCGTTCGCGGGCGGCGTGCGCAAGCAGGGGCACACCGTGCTGGCGGCCGACTTCTTCGACACCGTGCACGTGCAGTTGGGTGCCGGTCGCACCGCGGCCGACGTGCGTCGTGCGGCCGAGGCGCGCTGCATCAACCTGCGCTACCTCGCCGACGGCACCGTCGCGGTCTCGTTCGGCGAGACCGTCACCGACGCCGACCTGGCCGACCTGCTCGCGTGCTTCGGCACCGGCGCGACGCCGTCGCCGTCCGACCTCGGTGCGCTCGGCGCCGAGATCCGGTTCGACGCACGGTTCGCGCGCACGAGCACGTTCCTCACGCACCCGGTGTTCCACTCGCACCACTCCGAGACGGCCATGCTGCGCTACGTGCGCAAGCTGGAGTCGCGCGACCTGTCGCTCGCGCACTCCATGATCCCGCTCGGCAGCTGCACCATGAAGCTCAACGCCTCGGCCGAGATGTTCCCGGTGACGTGGCCCGAGGTGGGAGGGATCCATCCGTTCGCCCCGGTCGAGCAGGCGAAGGGCTATCGCGCCATGTTCGACCTGCTCGAGCACGCGCTCGCCGAGGTCACGGGCTTCCACGCCGTCTCGCTGCAGCCCAACGCGGGTTCGCAGGGCGAGTACGCGGGCCTGCTGGTGATCCGCGCGTGGCACCATTCGCGCGGCGAGTCGCACCGCAACATCTGCCTCATCCCGCAGTCGGCCCACGGCACCAACCCCGCCAGCGCGGTCATGGCCGGCATGGAGGTGGTGGTCGTGCGCACCGACGCGAACGGCAACATCGACGTGGCCGACCTCGAGGCCAAGGCGCGCCAGCACTCGGCGAACCTGTCGGCGCTCATGGTGACCTACCCGTCCACGCACGGCGTGTTCGAGGAGGCGATCACCGACATCACGCGCATCATCCACGAGCACGGCGGTCAGGTGTACATGGATGGCGCCAACATGAACGCCATGGTGGGGCTGTGCCGCCCGGGCGACATCGGGGCCGACGTCTGCCATCTCAACCTGCACAAGACGTTCTGCATCCCGCACGGCGGTGGTGGTCCCGGCATGGGGCCCATCGGCGTGGCCAAGCACCTCGCACCGTTCCTGCCCGGTCATCCGGTGGTCGGCACCGGCGGCACGCAGGCCATCGGCCCGGTGAGCGCGGCGCCGTGGGGTAGCGCGAGCATCCTGCCCATCTCGACCATGTACATCCTCATGATGGGCGGCGAGGGGCTCACGCTGGCGACCAAGGTCGCGATCCTCAACGCCAACTACATCGCCAAGCGGCTCGAGGACGCCTACCCGGTCCTGTACCGCGGCAAGAACGGTTTCATCGCGCACGAGTGCATCGTGGACCCGCGCGGGCTCAAGGCCGAGAGCGGCGTGGACGTGGAGGACATCGCGAAGCGCCTCATGGACTACGGCTTCCACGCGCCCACGATCTCGTTCCCGGTGGCCGGCACGCTCATGATCGAGCCCACCGAGAGCGAGCCCAAGGCCGAGATGGACCGCTTCATCGAGGCGCTCATCTCGATCCGCGCCGAGATCGACGAGATCGCGGCCGGGCGCCTGCCGAAGGACGTGAACCCGCTCAAGAGCGCGCCGCACACGCTCGAGGTGGCGCTGTCCGACGACTGGTCGCGGGCCTACTCCCGTGAGCGCGCCGCGTTCCCGCTGCCGTGGGTGCGCGAGCGCAAGTTCTGGCCGTCGGTGAGCCGCGTGGACAACGCGTTCGGCGATCGCAACCTGGTGTGCGCGTGCCCGCCCATCGAGGAGTACGCGAACGCCTGACGCATCCCGTCCGGGCTGTCACGAGGGCCGCTCCCGTGAGGGCCCCCGTGGAGCGCCCGGCCCGTTGTGCGACGCGGGCGGGGTGCAGGGCCGGCCCGAAGGCTGTCCGCCCGCTCATGTCGGGGCGGCGCGGCGCGGGGCGGAGGAGAGGACGTATGAAAAAACGGCGTGAGTCCGCGTAGTCATATTGGAATTCCCTTGCTCGTTCCGCGGGTGACGCCTAGCGTGCGGCCATCGTCCCACCCTTGTGCCATGGAGGTATGGAATGCGGTTCCCGCACGTATGGATGCGCCCTCGAATCCTCATCGAATCCCTGTTCTGCGTCGCTCTGTGTCTGGTCCCCTCCGCGTCGTGGGCCGCGACCATCACGAGCTTCAGTCCGGCGGGCGGGCCGCCGGGGACTCAGGTGCGTATCCGGGGCACGGGCCTGCTCGCAGTGACCCAGGTGCAGTTCAACGGCATCGGCGCGGGTTTCAGCGCCTCCTCGGACACCCTCATCCTGACGAACGTGCCTTCCACAGCCGCGTCGGGATTCATCCGGGTCCTGGTGGGGACGGTCGCCACGAGCAGCCCGACGACGTTCTTCGTCGGCAACCCGCCGGTCGTCTCGGGTGCCAGTCCGCAGGGTGGCGCCGTCGGTCAGAGCACGCTCATCACGGGCTCGAACTTCGTTGGCGTGACCGCCGTGCGCTTCAACGGTGTGCCGGCGGTGTTCGAGGTCAACTCGAGCGCGCAGATCTCAGCCGTCGTGCCTGCGGGCGCGACGACCGGCGCCGTCACCGTCACGAACCCCGCCGGCACCGGGAGCTACTCGACCTTCTGGTTGCCGCCGCAGATCGCCTCGGTCTCCCCGGAGGGAGGTATCCCGGGCACGCCGATCACCGTGACCGGCATCAACTTCGCCGTCGTCAACAACGTGCGGATCGGCGGCGTCAATTGCTCGTACGGCATCTCGAACGATAATCGAATCGTCCTGACCGTTCCCGGTGCGACCTCGGGCCCGTTGGAGATCTTCAGTTTCGCAGGAACCGCCACGGCACCGTTCTTCGTCGGTGCCCCTCCGGTCGTCACGAGCTTCGATCCGCTCGGAGGTGGTGTCGGAACCCTCGTTACCCTGACCGGCACGGGATTCACGGGGACCACTTCGGTGCGCTTCGGCAGTCTGTCCGCCGCGTTCGCGGTCCAGTCCGATACGCGCCTGCAGGTGACCGTGCCGACGGGCGCCGCGACCTCGTTCATCGAGGTGAGCAATCCGGCTGGTTCCACGATGTCCTCGACCCCGTTCTACGTGGGCTCGCCTGCGGTGGTGTCGGGCTTTCAGCCCAACGTGGCGCCGGTCGGGGCGACCATCGAGATCCAGGGTAGCCAGTTCCAAGGGGCGACTGAGGTGCGCTTCGCCGGCGGTGTGCTCGCGCCCGGTTTCGTCGTCAACAACCCCTCATCCATCACCGTGACCGTGCCGCCGCTCGCACTCTCGGGACCCGTCACGGTACGCAATCCGGCCGGCGGCTCCCCGAGCATCGCCACATTCTCGGTCTCGCCGAGCATCGTGGGCTTCCTGCCGCCCGCCGTCCCTGCGTCGTCCGCCACCGGCACCCCGATCAACATCACGGGTTACAACCTCGAGACCGTTTACGAGGTCGCCTTCAACGGCGTGATGGCGACTTTCGAGCGGCTCGACGATCGGCGACTGGTCGCTTACGTGCCCCCGGGCGCCACGACAGGGCCCATCTCGATGCGTTCCGCCCTCGGTTCGGCGGTGAGCGTTCTGCCGTTCGAGGTGGTGCAGTTCGCCGCGCCTCCACGGCCGCTCGGGGTGGGTTGGCCCCATTGGCCGAGCGTGAACGTCCCGGTGAACTCGACCCGCAAGTCAGGGGAGGCCCTCTCGATGGCCGCTGACAGTGTCGGCGGCTGTTACATCGCGTGGCATGAGTACGAATCCACCAACGGGTACTTGATCAGACTGCAGCGTCTTGATGCCTTCGGCCGTCGGGTCGCCGGTTGGCCGGTCAATGGGGTAGCCGTCGTGGACACGGTGGGGCACCAGACGTTCCCGCGAGTGGTCGCCGATATGGTGGGCGGTGTCTACGTCGTGTGGAAGGACGACCGCAATGGCTCGAACGATATCTACGCTTCGCGAATCCAACCGAATGGCGAGAGGGCGCCGGGCTGGGTGGCGCAGGGTCGCGTGGTGACGGCCGCAATCAACAATCAAGAGAATCCCGTCATCGCGTCCGATGGTGCCGGTGGTCTTCTTGTGGCATGGGAGGACTATCGCAACTTCAACTGGGATATCTTCGCCCAGCATCTGTTGTCCGACGGGAGCCGTCCAGCGGGGTGGCCCGCGAATGGGCTTGAGGTGTGCACGGAAGGGAGCGTTCAGCTACGGCCGGCCATCATGGCGAGGGACGTTGCCGGCGGCGCTTATGTGGCTTGGAGTGACTACCGCTGGGGAAGCGTGCCGGCATTACAGCGACTTCTTGCCGACGGTGCGGTGGCCTCGGGATGGCCTGCGAATGGTGTGCAGGTCAGTAACAGTAGAAGCTACCTCCAGAATGTTCTGATGCCAGGAACGGATGGCCGAGTGCTCGTCGGATTCTTCGATCAGCGTCCGATCGTGATGGCGTGGCAAGCGGACGGACTGCCGAGTAGTGCATGGCCTTCTGGTGGGCGGTACTTGTCCAGCAACTACAGCCATGTCGGTCCCTATTCCGAGATACTCATGGTGTCGGATGGGGCCGGGGGCGCATTCGCAGTCGTCCATTACTACCAATACGTCTTCGTGAACCATGTCGAGTCATCCGGCGTACTTGCTGCTGGATATGGACTCGATGGCGTGATGGTTCGTAATGCAGTCAATAATTCGAATCACGTCGAGCGGGTCGTCATAGCAGCAGATGGTCAGGGGGGCGCATATGTCGCGTGGAGCGATCCGCGGGACGGCGCTTTCGACCTCTATGCGTCTCGCGTCGGTGGTTCCGTGGCACCTGCCCCGGGCTGGAGGGCCAATGGCGTTCCCGTCTCGGTGGTCCCGAGTTCCAGCCAGTACGCCCCTTGCATCGTCGCCGATGGCCGCGGTGGTGCCGTCCTTGCGTGGCGCGACGATCGGCCGGGTTCGACGGCCGATTTCTTCGCCCAGAACCTGACGGGTTCCTCCAAACTCGGGAACCCGGAGCCGCAGTTCGAGTCCGCACGTGACGTCGCGGCGGATCAGGGCGGCAAGGTGCGGCTCCGC
>JBEGJG010000270.1:0-5871 GCA_041184705.1 Candidatus Eiseniibacteriota bacterium | reverse complement strand
GAATCCCCCGAGCCGCGCTATAGTGGTCCGATGGACTCCGTCGGACGCAACACCCCGCGCAAGGAAGGTCCGGCCCGCGTCACGGGCGAGGCCCGGTACGTGGACGACCTGCGGTTCCCCGGCATGCTGCACGGGCGCACCATCCGCTCGAGCATCGCCCGAGGCCGCGTCACGGGCGTCTCGCTCGACTTCGACACGACCGGCTTCACGGTGGTGGATCACCGCGACATCCCGGGCCGCAACCTGATCGCGCTCATCGAGCCCGACCAGCCGGCGCTGGTGGTCGAGCAGGTGAACCATCGCGAGGAGCCCATCCTGCTGCTCGCGCACGAGGACCGCGACACGCTCGCGCGCGCACGCGTCTCGATCGCCTACGAGACCGCCGAGCCGGTGTACGACCCCACCGTGTCGGAGCACGTGTTCAAGAACATCCTCATCGAGAAGGGCAACCTCGACCGCGGTTTCGAGCGCGCCGAGGTGGTGATCGAGGGCACGTACTCGACCGGTGCGCAGGAGCACGTCTACATCGAGACGAACGGCGTCATCGCCGTGCCCGAGCCCGGTGGCCGCATGACGCTGTACGGCTCGCTGCAGTGCCCTTACTACGTGCTCAAGGCGCTGCGCGAGTTGCTGGGCGACGCGGTGCCCGACGTGCGCGTGGTGCAGACCGAGACCGGCGGTGGCTTCGGCGGCAAGGAGGACTACCCCTCGGTCATCGCCGCGCACGCGTGCCTGCTCGCGCACAAGAGCGGCCGCCCGGTGAAACTGGTGTACGACCGCGCCGAGGACATGACGGCGACGACCAAGCGCCACCCCGCGATCGTGCGTCATCGCACGGGCGTGACGCGCGACGGACGCATCACCGCCATGGACGTCGAGGTGCTCATGGACGGCGGTGCCTACTGCACGCTGTCCCCGGTCGTGTTGTCGCGCGGCGCCATCCACGCGGGCGGCGCCTACCGGTGCGCGAACACGCGCATCGCGGCGCGCGCCGTGCGCACGAACACCCCGCCCAACGGCGCGTTCCGGGGTTTCGGGGCGCCGCAGACGCTGTTCGCGGTCGAGGTCCACATGGACCGCATCGCCGAGGCGCTGGGGATCGACCCGGTCACGCTGCGCATGCGCAACGCGTTGCGTCCGGGGGACACCACCGCCACCGGGCAGAAGCTGGGGGCCGATTCGAGCGCGCGCGAGGTGCTGCGCGAAGCGGTGCGCCGCAGCGGCTTCAAGCGCAAGCGCGCGAAGCTCGCCGGCACGGGTCGCGGTATCGGCTTGTCGCTGTTCCTGCACGGCGCGGGCTTCACCGGCAGCGGCGAGGTGCGACTCGCCTCGCGCGCCGGACTCGAGACCACGCCCACCGGCGTGCGCGTGCTCGTGGCCAACACCGAGATCGGGCAGGGCACGCGCACCATGCTGGCGCAGATCGTCGCCGACGGCGTGGGCGTGCCCTACGAGCAGGTCGAGGTCGCCGACGCCGACACCTCGCAGGTGCCGGACTCGGGCCCCACCGTGGCTTCGCGCACCTGCATGGTGGTGGGTGGCATCCTGACGCGCTGCGCGGCCGAGATGCGCGAGCGCCTCGCGGGCCTCTCCCCCGCCGAGCACCACGCGCGTCACGGCCGACTGCACGTCGAGAAGGGTTACGAACCGCACGAGGGACGACGCTGGGACGACGCCACCTATCGCGGCGACGCCTATGCCACCTACGCGTGGGGCTGCGACGTCGCCGAGGTCGAACTCGACCCGGTCACGCACGAGGCGCGCGTGACGCGGTTCACCGCCGTGCAGGAGTTCGGGCGTCCCATCCACCCCGCCATGGCGCGCGGACAGATCGAGGGCGGCTCGGCGCAGGGGCTCGGGTGGGCGCTGCTCGAGCAGGTCGTCATGCGCGACGGCCGCATGGCCAACGCGCAGCTCACCAACTACGTCATCCCCACCACGCTCGACACCCCGCCCATGGACGTGGTGATGCTCGAGAACCATTACGCGGGCGGCCCCTTCGGGGCGAAGGGCCTGGGCGAGTTGCCCATGGACGGCCCCGCGCCTGCGGTCGTCAACGCGCTGCGGCACGCCGGGCTCGACGTGCGCGACATCCCCGCCACGCCCGAAGCACTCGCGCGCGCCCCGCGCCTGTCCCCCACGCCCTCGGAGAACGCATGAAGCTCAACGTGAACGGCGAGGAGCGCACCGTCGAGGTGCACCCCATGCGACGGCTGCTCGACGTGCTGCGCGAGGACTGCGGTCTCACCGGGACCAAGGAGGGCTGCGGCGAGGGCGAGTGCGGCGCGTGCACGGTGCTCATCGACGGCGAGCCCGTGTGCTCGTGCCTGGTGCCCGCGGTGCAGGCCGAGGGTGCGACGATCGTGACGGTCGAGGGACTGAGCGGCGACCACCCGCTGCAGCGCGCGCTCATGCGCGAGATCGGCTCGCAGTGCGGTATCTGCACGCCCGGCGTGGTCCTGGCCGCGCTGGAACTGGTGGAGTCGCCCAAGCGCCCCACGCTGGAACGCATCCGCGAGCGGCTCGCGGGCAACCTGTGCCGCTGCACCGGCTACGAGGCCATCCATCGCGCGGTCGTCGCCGCGCACGCCGAGAGGCACTCGTCATGAGGACGGTCACGAGCGGCTTCGCGGTGCGCCGCGCCCGCACGCTCGAGGGTGCGCTGCGCTGGTTGCGCGACGAACCCGGCACGGTGCCGCTCGCGGGCTGCACCGACGTGTTCGTGGCGCTCGAGTTCGGGGCCACGCCCGGGACGCGCTACCTCGACCTGTCGCCCCTGCGCGCACTGCGCCGCATCGCGATGAACGGCGACACGCTCTCGATCGGCGCGCTCGCGACCTGGACCGACGTGCAGCGCTCGCTCCACGTGCGTCGCCGCCTACCCATGCTGGTCGAGGCCGCACGCAGCGTCGGCGGCGTGCAGATCCAGAACCGCGGCACGGTGGGCGGCAACCTCGCCAACGCCTCGCCCGCAGGGGACTCGCTGCCCGTGTTCGCGGTCGCCGAGGCCACCGTGGTGCTCGCGGGGCCCGACGGCGAGCGGCGCGTGCCCTACACCGGGTTCCACACCGGATACCGCACCACCGTGCGTCGCCCCGACGAACTCATCGTGGCGGTCGAGGTCGGTCCGCTCCATCGTGGCGGTCGAGGTCGGTCCGCTCGAGGGCCGCCAGTGGTTCCGCAAGGTGGGTACGCGCGCCGCGCAGGCCATCTCCAAGGTGGTGCTGGCGGGACTCGCGGGACCGCGCCCGCGCCTGGCGCTCGGCAGCGTGGCGGCCACGGTCGTTCGACTGCCGCGCACCGAGGCCGCACTCGCCGAGGGACGCGGGCTCGACGCCGCGCTCGCCGAACTCTCGAACGAGATCGCCCCGATCGACGACGTGCGCTCGACGGCCGAGTACCGCCGCACCGTGGCCGCGAATCTGGTGCGCGAGTTCGTGGAGGCCACGCGCTGATGCCGGTCGTCGTCGAGGCCGCGCGATGAGCGGGTTCGCGCTGCGCTCCACGCGCGTGGTCGCACCCGAGGGCGTGCGCGCGGGTGTGCTCGAGGTGCGCGACGGACGCATCGTCGCGCTCCACGCGCACGACGCGCGCCCCGCGGGGGTGCCGGTCGAGGACCTCGGCGACCTCGTCCTCATGCCGGGACTCGTGGACTCGCACGTGCACGTGAACGAACCCGGGCGCACCGAGTGGGAAGGGTTCGCCTCGGCCACGCGGGCGGCCGCCGCGGGGGGCGTGACCACCATCGCCGACATGCCGCTCAACAGCGTGCCCGCCACCACCACCGTCGCGGCCCTCGACGCCAAGCGCGCCGCGGCCCGCGGACAGGCTCACGTGGACGTGGGGTTCCTCGGGGGTGCGGTGCCCGGTGGTACCGACGCGTTGCGCGCACTCGCGACCGCGGGCGTGCTGGGCTTCAAGTGCTTCATGGTGCCCTCGGGCGTGGACGAGTTCCCGGCCGTGAGCGAGTCCGACCTCGACGCGGCACTCGCCACGCTCTCCCCGCTGGGCGCCACGCTCATGGCCCACGCCGAGTGGCCCACCGCGCTGCTGCCCACACCACCCTCCACGCGTCGCCACGCCGAGTGGGCTGCGAGCCGCCCCCCCGAAGCCGAGGCCGAGGCGATCGCCATGCTGGCGCGTCTCGCGGGCCGACACGGCGCACGCGTGCACGTGGTGCACGTCTCGAGCGCCGCGGGGTGCCACGCGGTGGCCGCGGCCCGTGCCGCGGGTGTGGCCATGAGCGCCGAGACCTGCCCGCACTACCTCGCGCTCACCGGTGACGACGTGCCCGATGGCGCGACCGAGTACAAGTGCGCCCCGCCGCTTCGCACCGCGGCCGACCGCGAGGCGCTGTGGGCAGCGCTCGCCGACGGCACGCTCATGCAGGTGGTGAGTGATCACTCGCCCTGCCCGCCCGAGGACAAGGCGCGCGGGACCGGCGACTTCATCGCGGCCTGGGGCGGCATCGCGTCGCTGCAGTCGGGCCTGCCGGTCACGTGGACCGCGGCCCGTGACCGCGGCGTGTCGTTCGCGGACCTCTCACGCTGGATGTCGGCTGCGCCCGCACGATTACTGGGGCTCGCGGACCGCAAGGGCGCGCTGGCCCCGGGCCTCGACGCCGACCTCGTCGCGTGGTCCCCCGAGTCGTCGTTCACGCTCGACCCCGCCACCCTGCTGCAACGTCACCCGCTCACCCCGTACGCCGGCCGTCGCCTGTATGGTGTCGTCGAGGGCGTGTGGCTGCGCGGCACGCGTCTGCTCACCCGTGGCTCCGACGTCGCCGGACCGCACGGGATCCTTCTCGAACCCGGGAACCGCCCCGCATGAACCCGACCGACTTCACCGACCTCGTGGATCTGGCCGCCGAACGACTGGGCGGCGCCGTGCTGTGGGCGAACGACGAGTTCTTCGCGCCCAAGGAGGCGCTGCTGCGTGCGGCCGCACCCGAGTGGCGCGAGCACGAGTACACGGACCGCGGCAAGTGGATGGACGGCTGGGAGACGCGCCGCCGCCGCACGCCCGGTGACGACTGGTGCCTGATCCGACTCGGCCTGCCCGGCGTGGTGCGCGGCGTGGTGGTGGACACCGCGTTCTTCCGCGGCAACTACCCCGAGGCGTGCGTGCTCGAGGGCTGTGCGGTCGCGGGCGTGCCCGACCCGGTCGCGCTCGACACCGACCCCACGGTGCGCTGGCACACGCTCGTGCCGCGCGCCCCGCTCGCGGGCGACTCGCGCAACGCGTTCCCGGTGACGTGCCCCGAACGCCTCACGCACCTGCGCTTCCGCATCCTCCCCGACGGCGGCGTCGCACGGCTTCGCGTGCACGGCGAGGCTCGCCCCGACCCCGCGCGCATGAGCCCGGGTCGCGTCGTGGATCTGGCCGCGATGGAGAACGGCGGCTACGTGGTGCGCTGCAGCGACATGTTCTTCGGCCACCGACAGAACCTCATCCTGCCGGGCCGCTCCACGCACATGGGGGACGGCTGGGAGACGCGCCGTCGGCGCGGCCCCGGTCACGACTGGACGATCGTGCGTCTCGCCGCTCGCGGCGAGCTCGAACGCATCGAGCTCGACACCGACCATTTCAAGGGCAACGCGCCGGGTCGCTACACGCTCGAGTGGTGTGACGCGCCCCAGGCTTCAGCCGACGACCTCGCGACCGGTTCGGTGTGGCGTCCGCTCGTGCCCGAGACGCCGTTGCAGCCGCATGCGCGGCACGCCTGGGACCTCGATCGGCATCCCGTGGCCTCGCATGTGCGCCTCAACATCTTCCCCGACGGCGGTGTCGCGCGACTGCGCGTGCTGGGCGCCGTGCGCGGCCCCGTCGCGTGACCGTCGCCGAGCTCTCGGCACTGCCCGAGGCTGAACT
>JBEGJG010000269.1:0-3234 GCA_041184705.1 Candidatus Eiseniibacteriota bacterium | reverse complement strand
TCGGTCTCGAACACCGGTACGGGCGAGCTGCGCGGTGAGGCCACGATCGCCTCGTGCGACGGGTTCGCGATCACGGCGGGTGGGGGCGCGTTCAACGTGCCGCCCGGCGGTCGTCACGACATCGAGCTCACGTTCACCGCGCCCGTCATCGGCGACGCGTCGTGCGAGCTCGCGCTGGGTGCCGGGCTGCCGCGCGTGCCGCTCACCGGGACCGGTCTGCAGCAGGCCACCGGCGCGGCCTGCGCGGTGTCGGTCTCTTCGCTCGACTTCGGCTCGCTCGCGGTCGGCACGAGCCGCCTGCTCGTGTTCCGTGCGCGCAGTGTGGGAACCGCCCCGGTCAACCTCGACGTGCTCTCGAGCTGCCCCACGTTCACGGTGTTGAGCGGCGCCGGGCCGCGCTCGCTCGCGCCCGGGGACTCGGTCACCGTGACGGTGGAGTTCCGTCCGGTCACGGGAGGCCTGCAGCAGTGCACCATCGCCACCGGTCCGGGCTGCCCCGCGGTCTCGGTGCGCGGTGTCGGCACCACCGTGTCGTTCGCCGCCACGCTGGCGCCCATGTTGCAGGCTCGCGGCTGCACGGGTTGTCACGGGTACAGCACCACGGCGCAGTTGGTGAACGTCCCGAGCGGTCGCGGTGCGCCGCTCATCAAGCCGTTCGATCCCAACGGCTCCGCGCTCTATGCGAGGATCGCGAACCTGGGCACGCTCGGTGCGGCGATGCCGCCCGGCACCAGCGGGCTCAACGCCGCCGAGCGTCAGGCGTGGCGCGACTGGATCCTCGAGGGCGCGCTGAACAACTGATCGTCGCGGCTCGTCTCGTTCGAACCGTCGCTCCCGTCCCGCGGTCGGTCACGACCGTGCACCCGTCACCGGAGACCGTCCCATGTCTCGCGCGTTGCCCGTCCGCCTCCTCGCCCCGGCACTCGTCGTCGCGGTGTCCTGTCTCGTCGTCGCGGTCGCGACCGCGGTGCCGCGCTACTCGGCGCGCGCCGAGCAGGACTGCAAGCTGTGCCACGTCTCGCCCGGCGGTGGCGGCATGCGCACGGCGTACGCGGTCGAGGAGCTGATCCCGAAGGAGCTGGCGATGTCGGCGCATCGCCCCGAGGCGCTCGTGGGACTCGAGACGCGGCTCAACAAGGTCGTGCGCGTGGGCGCGGATTTCCGTCAGCAGTTCATGCTCGAGGACGAGAGTGCGCCGGCCGCGGCCGTGCAGGGCTTCTTCCCCATGCAGGGCGACCTGCACCTGTCGTTCCAACTCGACCCGCGCCACCTGTTGTTCTACCGCCGTGGCACCACGAGTCTGCAGGAGTTCGGCTGGCAGGGGCAGGTGCTGCCGTGGGACGGCCACGTGCGCGCCGGGCGTTTCGTGCCGTCGTACGGCTGGCGCTTCGACGATCACACCATGTACGTGCGCGACGACCTCGGCTTCGCCCCTCCCGCCAACTCCGATGCCGGGCTCGAGGTGGGTTTCTCGCCCGAGTACGGCGACGTGCGGGTGTCGTTGCTCAACGGCAACCGTGGTGGGCTGCTCGACAACGATCGCCGGTTGGTGGTGGCGGCCACGGGCGGCTTCCGGTTCCGGTTCGGGGACGCCGCGGCCTACCTGGGCGCGCAGGGTTGGCGGCAGCCGGGCCTGAACGAGGACCTCACCATGGCCGGGCTGCACGGTTCGGTCGCGCTCGGCAGGTTCGCCTGGGTGGGTCAGTACGACCGCACGCGCCGCGAGCCCGTGGTGGGCCGCGACCTCGAGACCACGGTGGCGTCGAACGAGTTCAGCGTCGAACTGGAGCGCGGCGTGGAGTTGCTCGGCACGTTCGACTGGTACGACCCCGACCGCGACCTCGAGAGCGGGTTCCGTCAGCGCTGGGGCGCGGGCGCGCAGCTCATGCCGCTCCCGTTCATGAGCGTGCGGGCCATGCTGCGTCGCACCGATGTTCATGCGGGCCCCGCGCTCGCCGGCCAGGACGGCACCGAGGCGTTGCTGCAGCTCCATCTGCTCTACTGATGATCACCCGGGGGTCCGTCATGCGTCCGCTCGCCGCACTCGTCGTCCTGCTCGCGCTCGTCACGCCCGCGCAGGCCGCGACCTTCGCCGTGAAGCGCGGCGGCGAGACGCGCGTGGTGTTCGTGTCGAAGGCGCCGACCGAGACGTTCGAGGGTCGCACCGACCGCATGGACGGCACGCTCGTGCTCGACCCGGCCGCGCTCGGGGACAGCCTCACGGTGCGCCTCGAGGTGGAGATGGCGGGGCTCTCGACCGGGAGCCGCCTGCGCGACCGCCACATGCACGAGCGTCACCTCGAGACCGCGAAGTACCCCAAGGCGGTGTTCGAGGGCGCGACGGTGCTCTCGCCCGCGGGTGCCAGCCTGGTGCCCGGACGCACGACCGCGTTGCGACTCGCGGGCACGTTCACGCTGCACGGGGTGAGTCGTCGGCTGGTGTGCGACGCGCAGGCCACGCTCACCCGGGACGCCGCGGGCGAACGCATCGCGTTCGTGGTGACGTTCCCGGTGACGCTCGCGGACCACGCCATCTCCCGGCCCGAGATGCTGTTCCTCAAGCTGGCCGAGACGCAGCAGGTGCGCGTCAGCGCGATCGCTTCTTCGTCGCGCCCTTGACCGGCGCGGCCGCGCGGGCCGCCTTCGATCGTGTGTTCGGGGTCGTCGTGCGGGCGCGTGCGCCCACGACGACGCCCACCTCGGAACGCTTGCGCGGGCTCGCGGCGCTCTTCCGACCATCGCGTGCGGCGACCGCGCGCTTCGGGGTCGCCACGGTCGCGGCCGTCGCCGTCACGCGCTTCACGAGTTCGCCGATGACGCGGTTGTCGTCGAGTCCACCGAGCTTGCCGAAGCGTCGCTCCGATTCGACGAGCCACGCTCGACGTGCCGCACCACCCACGGACTCGAGCGGCTCACCCTTGGGTCCGGTGATGCGGTGGCAGGGAGCGACGATGGCGATGGGGTTGTGCGCGAGTGATTCGGCGATCGCGGCCGTGTCGCGCGGACGTCCGAGCGAGCGCGCCAGGTCGGTGATCGTGCGAGTGGTGCCGTACGGCGTGCGGGCCAGCTCGATCACGAGTGCGCGTGCGGCCTCGTCGCCGGGCGGGTCGAGCGGCCAGTCGAGCGTGCGGCGCGTGCCGTGGAACCACTCCGTCAACTGGTCGGCGAGCGGCCGCAGGTCGTGCAGCGACATCTCCCACACCGAACCCGGGGCCTCGGCCGCATGCGTCGCGA
>JBEGJG010000268.1:0-3248 GCA_041184705.1 Candidatus Eiseniibacteriota bacterium | reverse complement strand
TGCGTTCAGCGGCGAGTCCGTGCTCAAGCGTTCGAGTTGGTTGAGCGGCAAGCTGGGCGAGTCCATCGCCTCGCCGCTCGTCACGATCGTGGACGACGGCACGCTGCCGCGCCGACTCGGCACCTCGCCCTACGACGGCGAGGGCCTGCGCACGCGTCGCAACGTGCTTCTCGATCGCGGCCGACTCGCGATGTTCCTGTACGACCACTACCACTCGCGGCGCGCCGGGGTGGGCCCGACCGCGAACGGTGTACGTGGCTGGTCGGGCACGCCGGGCATCGGCATCCACAACCTGTGCATCGCCCCCGGCGACGAATCGCCCGAGGCGATCCTGCGCAAGGTGGATCGCGGCTTCTACTACGACGATCAGGGCTCGTTCGGCTTCAACCCGGTGACGGGCGACTACTCGTTCCAGGCGCAGGGGTACTGGATCGAGAACGGCGAACGCGCGTTCCCGGTGGACGGCGTCACGGTCGCGGGCCACTCGCTCGAGATGCTCAACGCCATCGCCGCGGTGGGCAACGACCTCGAATGGCGCTCGTCGGTGGCCGCTCCCACCCTTCTCATCTCGGAGATGACCGTCAGCGGCGAGTGAGGCTCGGCCGCGCGATCACGAGGTGCGGTAGGTGCTCACCAGAGCCACCCCGCGCCGCGGACTGGGCGGCGGGGCGTCGGCGTGTCCCAGACGCACGAGCAGCAGCGGCTCCTCGCCTTCCGCATGGAAGCGGCGCGCGATGAGGTCGCGGTGGCGTTCCGACGCGACGGGCGCGGCCAGCGGCTGCTGGGCGAGTCCCAACGAGGCGGCGCGCAGCGCGAGCCGCTCGTAGGCCTGACCTCCGAGGATCCAACCCACGTCGCTGCGGCGCGGCAACGTGAGCAGCGCGAGCGCGCCCGAGTGCCGCACGAGGTCGCGCGTGTCCTTGGCGAGGCTCGAGGAGCCCCAACCGTAGAAACGACTGCCCGGCGCCAACGAACGACCGGCGAGCCAGCGCGCCGGACCGCCCAACCCGATGCGTTCCGCGGTGACGCCGTCGCCGCGCTCGCGCGCCTCGCCGTCGGAACCGCGCAACCAACGCTTGCGCTCGGCCTGTGCGCGCCGGTCGGACTGCACCACCTCGACCGCGTCGTGCACGAGCTCACCGACCGCGCGCACGTCGGAGGGCTCGTCGAGCCAGTGCATGCGCACCTCCTCGCCGACCTGCGACATCAACTGCGTGCGCGCCGCACCCGGGATGCCGCGACCGTCGTAGCGTCGGGCGTTCGAGCGTCGCGTGGTGAGTGCGCCGAACAGCACGCGGTCGCGCGACCGTTCGGCCTCCGACCACGACAGGGTGGCCGCGACCAGCGCACCACCGGGGCGCGGCGCGGTGCCCCACGGCAGATAGCGCAGCGAAGGATGACGCCCCCAGGCGCGTGCGGCGACCAGCATGTTCTCGAGCGCGGCCCCGAGCGACATCTGCGCGAAGCGCTGGTCGGGGTCGTCGAGCGGCAGCGTGCGCGCGGGATCGAGCAGCACGCGCAACTCGTCGCCATCCACCTCGAACCGCCACGGCTGCGCGTTCCAGTGACTGGGCGCGAGGATCGCGGCGGCGATGAGCGCCTGCGCGGCCTCGATCGGTCCCGAGGGGATCGCGTCGGGTAACGACCACGGTTGGAGGGCCGACAGCGTCTCCCCGGCGCGGCGTGCGAGCGCCCACGACGGGCCCAGCGTGTGCAGGGCGGCCACGCCACCCACCACCACGAGGAACCTTCTGCGGTCGAGCTGGAGCGTGGCGAACCCGGGCCCCGAGTCGGAGGGTCCGGGCCGCGCGGACGGTCGGCCCATAGGGGCCGCAGCGTGCGCGAACCGCCCGCCGGGCGTCAACGGGACAATGGTAACTGGTTGTGGAACCGTGAGATGTCCACCGCTCCCTACCCCCCTCGCGACCTCGCCACCGCCTTGCCGGCCGCGGAACCGACCGCTACGGTCGCACGATGCGCCCCCTCACACGGTTCGTGACCGACGCCTCGCTCGACCGACTCGCGCGTCGCATGCGCTTCCTCGGCTACGACGTCGTGACGCATCGCGGGGCTCGGCTCGAGGAACTGTTCGCGGTCGCCGCGAGCGAGGGCCGCACGGTGCTGACGCTCTCGAATCGCCGCCCGCCGCGCGGCTCGGACGTGTCCGTGCTGCAGGTGCCGCGCGACGACGAGGCGGCCGCGCTGCGGTCGATCGCGGCTGGACACGCCCCGGTGAGTCCGCCGTGGAGTCGCTGCCCGACCTGCAACGTCGCGCTGCACACCCGTTCGGCGTTCGAGGCGCGTGGCGAGGTCCCGGGGCGCGTCACGCGCACCGCGACCCGATTCACCTGGTGCCCCGCGTGCGGACGCTGGTACTGGACCGGCAGCCACGTATCGCGCATGACGGCATGGCTCGAGGGGGTGCTGGGAACCCCGATCGCCCCTCCGACCCCCGCCGCGACCGGTACCACCGAGCAGCCCGACGAGGGCTGACGCGAACCCCGGCGACGGGTGGGTTCCTTGAACCGGCCCCACGCGCTTCATGTTTCATGACAAGCGCTTAGGACCGCCGGGGATGACCCGAGGGGCGTCGGGAAGGCCGACGGTGCGGAGGTCGAGGGGGTCCTGCGCCGGCTCATTTCGAGTCGGCCGAACCGGCAACATCGTCCGGTTCGGGTCCTTCAGGGTACCGCAATCTCAAGTAGTTTATAGGTTTAGGATTACCGACCCTCGCGTCCACGCGTCGCCGGAATTCCTCGATCCCGCCACGGAATGGGTTGCAGAAAGTGTCGTCTTGGCCGACTATCCCATTCGACGGACGAGCGCAGACTCGGAATCGGGCCCGGAGAGAGACGTGGGGAGAGGCTCGAGGACGATCGCCTCGTCCGTCCTTTTCATTTCGCGAACACACCGCCGGGTGTGAGAGGGCGTTCGCCCGCTCCGCCCGGCTTCGTCGTGTCGGGTAGAGTCGCGGCGCTCGGCAGCGCCCCGCGCCGGCCGAAAACCCCCCGCATGGACCTCTCCGTCGTCGTCGTCACCTACCGCTCGCGAGAGCACATCCTCGCCACGCTGCGATCGCTCGCAGCGGGCGTGGCCTCGCGTGACGCGAGCTCGACTCCGCTCACGTGGGAGTGCGTGGTGCTCGACAACGACTCGCACGACGGCACCCCCGAGCTGGTCGAACGCGAGGCCCCGTGGGTGCGACTGCTCCGCACCGGCGACAACCTCGGCTACGCGAAGGCGGTCAA
>JBEGJG010000267.1:0-3256 GCA_041184705.1 Candidatus Eiseniibacteriota bacterium | reverse complement strand
ATGCCGGACTCAATCGCGGACGCCCCGGCCTTGAGCACGGGTAAATCCCGCACCGCGGAGGCGTGGGCGTGACCGAACGGAAGCAGGATGCAGTCGCCCGGCAAGAACCTCCGGACCGCCCCCTCAACCCCTCCCTCTCCCGCCCGATACTGACGGCGACGACTCGCGTCCACACCCTCGGGAGGCGAAGAACAGGGATGTTCACCATCATCGGTATCGTGGTCGTGCTCGGGTCGGTCGTCGGCGGTTTCACCATCGCCGGCGGCCAGCTCATGAGCCTGTTCCATATCTCGGAGATCGTGACGATCGCGGGCACCGCGCTCGGCACGGTCCTCATCTCGACGCCGCCGACCGTGCTGGGCGAGCTGGGCAAGAAGCTCATGGCCACGCTGCAGCCCTCGCCGTTCACCAAGACGCTCTACCTCGACGCGCTCAAGATGCTCTACGAGCTCTTCCAGGTGGCGCGACGGGACGGCCTGGTCGCGATCGAGGCCCACATCGAGTCCCCCGACAAGAGCGCCCTGTTCAAGAAGTACCCGGCGGTGCTCAAGCAGCACCACGCCATGGTGTACCTGTGCGACTCGCTGCGGCTCGTGCTCGTGGGCAGCGTCCCGCCGCACGACCTCGAGATGCTGCTCGGCAACGAGATCGACGTGCACCACGAGGCCGAGGCCCGCACGGTGTCGTCCCTGCAGCGCGTGAGCGACTCGCTCCCCGGCATCGGCATCGTCGCCGCCGTGCTCGGCATCGTCATCACGATGGGTGCGATCTCGGGCCCCGTCGAGCAGATCGGCGAGCACGTCGCGGCCGCACTCACCGGCACCTTCCTCGGCGTGCTCCTCGCCTACGGGTTCGCCTCGCCGCTCGCCACGAGCATCGAGAACGTGAACTCCGCCGAGGCGCGCTTCTACCACTTCCTGAAGGAGGCCGTGGTCGCCTTCGCGAAGGGACTCTCCCCCATCGTCGCGGTCGAGTTCGCGCGTCGCTCCGTGTACCACGAGCACCGCCCGAGCTTCACGGCCATGGAAACCGCTTGTAAGAGCCTGAAGGCGAAGTGACATGAACAAGTCCCGCGAGACCCCGATTCGCATCATCATCAAGAAGGGCGGTCACGCCGCCCATCACGGCGGCGCGTGGAAGGTGGCGTTCGCGGACTTCATGACCGCCATGTTCGCGATGTTCCTCGTGCTCTGGCTCGTCAACCAGAGTTCCGACGTGAAGTCGGCGATCGCCGGCTACTTCCAGGACCCGCTCGGGCGCGCCGACGAGTTCGGCAGCTCGATCCTGCCCGGCGAGGGCTCGCAGTCCGCCGTGCCGCAGCCGCTCTCGCCGCAGCAGGTCATCGACCTGCGCCGCGACCGCATGCGCTCGCTCGGCGAGGATCTCGAACGCTCGCTGCGCGACATCCCGGAGCTCAAGGAGGTCGCGGACAAGATCTCGATCGAGGTCACCGAGGAGGGCCTGCGCATCCAGTTGCTCGAGGATGCCGAGGGCACGTTCTACGGCAGCGGCAGCGCCGCGCTGAACGATCGCGGCCGCAGCCTCATGCACACGCTCGGCGGTCACCTCGGCAAGCTCACGAACGAGGTGCGCATCGAGGGCTTCACCGACGCGCGCCCCATCCTGGGCCGTCCGGGCTACTCGAACTGGGAGCTGTCGGCCGATCGCGCCAACGCCGCGCGGCGCGTGCTCACCGAGGGCGGGCTGCGCGAGGGTCAGGTGCAGCAGGTGCGCGGGCTCGCGGACCGTCAGCTACGCGTGCCCGAGGACCCGCTGTCCGCGAGCAACCGCCGCGTCGCCATCACCGTGCTGCTGCCGACCGAGGAGGAGGCCGTGGCCGAGGCCGCGCGCCTCGGGATGCCCCAGGACGTGCCCGCGGACAGCGCGCGCGCCGGGCTGCCCGCGATCCTACCCGGAGGCCCGCGATGACGCTCACCCGGGGCACCGTGCTGGTGTGCGGTCCGCGACCGGTCGTCGCGCCCCTGCAGGCGGTGCTCGAGGCGCTCGGCGGGCGGGTGGTGACCTCCCCGACGCCCGACGGTCTCACGTCGCGGTTCGAGCAGGAGCGCCCCGACGCGGTCGTACTGCCCGCGCACGGACTCGGCTCCGCGCTCGAGCGCGCCCTCGCCCGCGAGCGCCACGCCTGCGCGGTGGTCGGGCTCGCGAGCGACACGCCACCCACGCACCCCGAGCTGTTCGACCTGCTCGTGCACGGCACGCCCGATGCCGCGTGGGCGGAACCGCTTCGATTGGTGCTGCTGCTCGGGCGCGCACGCCGCGAGGCCCAGGACGCGGGTCGCGAGGTCATGCGGCTGCGCGAATCCACGTCGGCGCAGGTGCTGCGCATCACGGGCCTGCTCCTCAACATGCTCGATCGCCGCCACCCGGGTTCGACCGAACGCTCGGCTCAGCTCGCCGAGCTGTCGCTGCAGGTGGCCGAACGCTTCAGCATCCCCGACGACATGCTGCCCGGTCTCAATCTGGCCGCACGTCTGCGCGGCGTGGGACGACTCGCGCTGCCGGGCGACAAGCCGGGCACGCCCGGCGACCCGGCATGGGAGTGGTCGGTCACGCAGGCCACCGCCTCGTTGCTCGAGCCGTTCCCCGAGCTCGCTCAGGCGGTCGAACTGCTCCAGGCGATGCACGAGAACTGGGACGGCACCGGCTCACCGTCGCATCTGCTGAGCGGGCAGATCCCCATGAGGTCGCGCATCCTGCGCGCGGTCCACGACTACCTCGTCGGACGCAACGCCCCCGGGGCACCGGCCGCGAGCGAGATCCTCGAGCGCATGTCGGACCTCACCAACACGCTCTACGACCCGCTCGTCATCGTGCACCTGCGCGCCATCGTCGAGACCTCGGGCTCGCCCTCGTTGAACGCGCTGCGGCTCTACCTGCCGGTGCCCGAACTGAGCGTCGGCATGATGCTGGCCGAGGACCTCTACACCGACAGCGGCATCAAGCTGCTGTCGCGCGGCACCACGCTGTCGCATGCCGCGCTCGACGTGATCCAGCGTCGCCACGCGCAGGAGCCCATGTACCGGGGCGTCGCGATCCAGCGCAAGCCCGCCGGCGACTGAACCCGCTGATTGTGCGGCGAAGATTGTTGAGGGCACGACGCGTGCATTGACGTGAGGGCATGACGGCCGAAGCTACTCCCTTCGTGCCCCCTCACTGTCCGCGAACCGATTGCCGCTACCACCGTTGCGCCACCGGCTGGCGCTGGGTGCGGTTCGGCTTCTACACCCGTCGAGCG
>JBEGJG010000266.1:0-5441 GCA_041184705.1 Candidatus Eiseniibacteriota bacterium | reverse complement strand
TCCACGGTGCGTCGCACCGCGTCCACCAGCTGCATCTCGGTGTGCGCGTCGTCGTCGTGCAGGCGGTTGCCGTAGGTGCTCTCGAGCACCAGCGCGTCGGGCCCCGGCGGCACCTCGGGGTCGCGCAGGATGGCGCGCCGCGGCCGGCCGAGGTCGCCTCCCATGAGCAGACGGAACGAGCGCCCGTCCTGTTTGAACGTGAACGTGGTCATGGCCGAACCGAGGATGTGCCCCGCGTCGTGCCACGTGCCCGTGACGCCCGGGAAGAGCGTGAACGACTTGCCGTAGCAGTGCGTCTCGAACCGCTCGATCGTGGTCCGCACGTCGTCCATGGTGTAGAGCGGCTCGCGCGGCGGACGACTGCGGCGGTGACGATTGACGTGCTCGACGTCGCGCTCCATGAGGTAGGCGCTGTCGGGCAGCATGACGCGCGCGAGGTCCGCGCTCGCGTTCGTGAGATGGATGGGACCGCGGAACCCCTTCGACACCAGCGTGGGCAGGTTGCCCGAATGATCGAGGTGGGCGTGCGAGACGACCACGGCGTCGAGTCCGCGCGGGTCGAACCGGAACGTGCGGTTGATGGCGTCCGCCTCGTCGCGACGTCCCTGGTAGAGACCGCAGTCGTAGAGCCAGCTCCGCTCCCCCCACGTGAGGAGATGGCGGGAGCCGGTCACCGTGCGAGCGGCGCCGTGGAACGCGATGCGGAGCGGGCGGGCCATGTCAGTAGGCGGCGTAGAAGACGAAACCGGCGTTCGCCTGGATGCCGTGGTTGAGGCCACCGTCGTGCAGCAGCGCCTGGTAGCGCACACCGACGTCGTAGGCCCAGCTGCGCCAGAAGAAGCGCTCGATGCCCGCGCCGGCGCTGAGGTAGAGGGCGTCGGACGAGTTGCGCGGGTACTGGGTCTCACCGTTCGAGAGCTTGGCGTTGATCTGCGAGAGCCCGAAGCCCGCCGACAGGTAGCGCGTGGTGCGCGTGCGCGTGTCGAACATCTGGTAGAACTCGAGCCCGGCGTTGTTCAGTCGCAACTGATCGCGCGTGACCACCGGCGCATCGGTGAGCGCGTCGAACGCACCAAGGTCGCCCGAGGCGTCACGCGCCCCGAGGCGCTGCATGTCGAACGTCAGGCCCATGGCGCGCTCGAAGCGCATGCGGTAGCGCAGCCGCACCGCGAGTCCGCCCCCGCTCCCGAACTCCTGACCGAAACCGCCCGAGCGGAGCAGCGTGCCCGCCTGCCCCGAGAACGCGAAACCGACCTGCCCGGCGCGCGGCAGGACGATCGTGGCGGCATCGCTCGCCGAGGGCGCCGCGACGAGTGCGGCGGTGAGGGCGAGTGCGAAGGCGGCGAGGGTTGTGCGGCGCTTCATGGAGTCCTCCGGGACCCGGTCGAGTGGGAACGGACGGCCGTGGGGGTCACGCCCGTGGATGGAACTGCTTGTGCACCTCGCGCAGGTACCCGCGGTCGAGGTGGGTGTAGATGGCCGTGGTGGTGACATTCGCATGCCCGAGCAACTCCTGCACGACGCGCAGGTCGGCCCCGCCCTCGAGCAGATGGGTGGCGAACGAGTGCCGCAGCGCGTGCGGGTGCACGCGCACGGTGAGCCCCGCGCCGCGGGCGTGTCCGCGCAGCACCTTCCACCAACCCATGCGCGACAGCGTGCCGCCGCGGGCGTTCACGAACACCGCGTCGTGGCGCGCGCGCGCGGCGAGCTGCGGACGTCCGCGCTCGAGCCACTCGCGCAGCGCGCGCTCGGCGGCGCGCCCGAACGGCACCACGCGCTGCTTGTCGCCCTTGCCCGTCACCGTGAGCGCGCGCCCGGACAGGTCCACGCGCGTGCGTTGCAGCGAGACGAGCTCCGAGACGCGCAGCCCGCTGCCGTAGGCGACTTCGAGCAGCGCCCGGTCGCGCAGCGCCAACGCACCGTCGCCCTGAGGATGCGCGAGCAGCGATTCGACGTCGTCGCGCCCGAGCGCGTGCGGCAGCCGACGCTCGCGACGCGGCGCGGGCAGCAACGCCACCGGGTCGTCGGTGCGGTGCCCGACGCGCGCGAGGAACCCGTGGAACCCGCGCAGCGTGCTGCGTCGTCGCGTGACGGTGGACGAGGCCAGACGGCGGCGGCGAAGCGAGGCGAAGTAGGCGTCCACAGCGAGGCGAAGTAGGCGTCCACGAACGTGAGCCCGGCCTCCTGCCACGAAGCGAGCCCGTGCGTGGCCGCGAACGCCGAGTAGTCGGCGAGGTCGCGCCCGTAAGCATCGAGCGTGCGCGGTGACAACCGGCGCGCACGCCGCAACTCGTCGAGCCAGGCGTCGATCGGTGCGACGAGCGCGCGCGCGGGGACCGGTACGGTGACCGTGCTCATGCCGCCCCCTCGTTGCCGGCGAGCCCCTCGGCCACGCGGCGGGCGGTCGCGATCGGTACGCGCGCACGCGTCACCATGTCCTCGGGACTCGCGCCCCGGATCGCCTCGACCGATCCGAACGCCTTGAGCAACGCCGCGCGACGCGCCGGGCCCACGCCGGGGATGCGGTCGAGCGCGCTGCCGATGCGCGCCCGGCTGCGGAGCTTGCGGTGGTACTCGAGCCCGAAGCGGTGCGCCTCGTCGCGCAGTCGCTGCAGCGATCGCAGACCCTCGGAGCGGCGTGCGAGCCGCAGATCGGGCAGGCCCTCGCGCACCACGAGTTCCTCGCGCTTGGCCAGCCCGATCAGCGCCACGGGGCGCGTCGCGACACGGTCGAGCGAGGCCCGCGCGGCGGCGACCTGCCCCGCCCCGCCGTCGATCACCACGAGGTCAGGGCGCGGCAGCTCGCCGGACTCGACGCGCGTCCAGTAGCGCTCGACCGCCTCGCCGATCATCGCGAAGTCGTCCGGCCCCGGGTGGTGCATGCGCATGCGGCGGTACAGCGACTTGCGCGGGCGACCGTCCTCGGAGGCGACGACCGCGGCCACCGCCTGATCCCCGCCGAAGTTCGAGATGTCGAAGCACACCATTCGGTGCGGCGGCGCGGGCAGCGCGAGCTCGCGCTGCAGCGCCATGACGGCCTCGGAGATGCGCGCCCGGCGACCGCTCGCGCGGGCCGCCAACTGCTCCAGCACCGAGACCGCGTTGCGCTGGGCCAGCTCCAGCAGACGTCGGGCGCGGCCGCGCACCGGCGCGGCGAGCTCGACCGCGCGCCCGGCGCGCTGGGCGAGCGCGCCCTCGAACGCGGCGTGGTCGTCGGGCAGCGAGGCCACGAGCACGCGGCGCGGCAGGTCGGGACGCGCGAGCGCCACCTGCGTGACCCACGCCTCGAGCAGCGCCGTGTCGTCGAGTCCACCCGCGCGCTCGAGCACGCGCGTGTCCTTGCCGATGACGCGCCCCTCGCGCACGAAAAGCGTCGCGATCGCCGCGCGGTCGCCGTGACGCGCGAACCCCAGCACGTCGGTGTCGCGCGGGTCGGCGCTCACCACCGACTGCGGCACGCGCGCACGCTCGAGCAGCGCGATCTGGTCGCGCCGCGTCGCCGCGAGCTCGTACCGACGCTCCTCGGACGCGCGCACCATGTCCTCCCGGAACCGGCGCACGAGTTCGTCGTTGCGCCCGGCGAGCAGGAGCAGCAGGTCGTCGATCATCGCGCGGTACGCCGACGGATCCACGCGGGCGCGCGAGTAGCACGGTCCGGCACAGCGCCGGATGTGGTAGTACAAGCACGGACGGTCGCGCCGTCGATAGTCCTCGAAGTTCCGACAGGTCCGCAGCGGGAAGATGCGGCGCAGGTCGCGCAGCGTGCCGCGCAGCGACTTCACGTCGGTGAACGGCCCCACGTAGCGCGCGCCGTCGTCCACCACGCGTCGCGTGATCGAGAGCCGCGGCCACTCCTCCTGCACCGAGACCTTCACGAACGGGAAGCTCTTGTCGTCCTTGAGCAGCACGTTGTAGTGCGGGCGGTGCTGCCGGATGAGCGTGGACTCGAGCAGTAGCGCCTCGACCTCGGTGCCGGTCACGATGGTGTCGAGGTCGGCCGCGCGCTCGCGCATCTCGTCCATCTGGGGGCGCTGCGGGTCGTGCACCAGGTAGGCCCGGACGCGACTGGCGAGGTTCACGGCCTTGCCCACGTACAACACCTCGCCCCGGGCGTCCTTGAACAGGTACACCCCCGGGAGAGCGGGCAGGGCGGCGATCTTCTCGCTGAGATGGCTCACGGAGCCTCCGGACGGACCCTCGGGGAGTCCCCGAGACCCCGCAGATTAGCGCCCGCCACGCCAGTCCACAATGCCCGCGAGGGCCCCCCGGGCTTGACCCGCGGGGCCCGGCTGGCCTATCTTCCCCCGGCTCGACAGCTACCCTGTCCATACCCGGAGGCACCCATGCCGCATCACAAGTCCGCTGAGAAGCGAGTCCGCACCAACGAGGTGCGCCGCCAGCGGAACATCGCCGCCACCACCCGCATGCGCAACGCCGTCAAGGCCGTCCGCACGGCCACCACGCGCAGCGCTGGCGAGGCCGCGCTCAAGACCACCGTCGCGCTCCTCGATCGCACCGCCCAGAAGGGCGTCATCAAGCGCGAGACCGCCAGCCGTCAGAAGTCGCGGCTCGCGAAGTTCGTCCAGAAGCTGCCGGCCTGACACCGGGCCGCACCCGTCCGCGTCGCTCCCCCCTCACCGGGTGAGCGCACCCGAGACACCACGGCCGCCCTCGCACACGCGAGGGCGGCCGTTGCGCATCCGGGTCGGGGCTCAACGGGCGCGGAGCACGTCCTCCAGCGTCCACAGCCCGGCGCCCGCACCCGCCACGAACCGGGCCGCGGCGACCGCCCCGTGGGCGAACGCGGCGCGGTCCTGCGCGACGTGGCGCAGTTCCAGCCATTCGCCCTCGCCGGCCAGCAGCACCTGGTGGTCACCCACCCACGTGCCCCCGCGCACGGCGTGCACGCCGACCTCGGCGGCGGGGCGCGGACCGACCAGCCCCTCGCGTCCGTGCCGCACCGACCCGGGCGGCAGCGCGCGCGCGGCGCGCACGTCGTCCACCAGCGTGCGTGCGGTGCCCGACGGGCTGTCCTTCTTGAGACGGTGATGGCGCTCCACGATCTCCACGTCCCACGAGCCCGGTACCGCGCCGAGCGCGGCGCGCAACGCCACGCGCAGCGCCGCCACCCCGAGACTGAAGTTGCTCGCCCACAGCACGGCGACGCGGGCCGAAGCCTCGCGCAGCGCACGCTCGTCGTCGGGCCCCAGCCCGGTGGAACCGCTCACCAGGGCGGCCCCCTGCGCCGCGCACACCATGGCGGCGTGCCGAGCACCCTCGGGACCGCTGAAATCCACCACCACGTCCCCGGCACGCACGACCGCCGCGAGGTCGTGGCTCAGCGGCACGCCGTCCACCTCGTCCACGCCCGGACGGTCGACGCACGCCGCGACCTCGAGACCCTCGACGCCGCACGCGGCGGCGGCCACCGCGCGGCCCAT
>JBEGJG010000265.1:0-4979 GCA_041184705.1 Candidatus Eiseniibacteriota bacterium | reverse complement strand
GCCTCCGCCCAGCGCGGGGACCTCCCGAGCAGGCGCTCGAGCAGCACCACCTCCTCGGCGTCGAGCGAGACCCCTCGGGTCTTGAGTCGGCGCGAGACGGCGGCCGGGTCGGCCAGTTCCTCGGTCGTCCAAGCGTCGTTCGGGCTGGTCGTCGTGGTCATCGGCGAGGCTCCTCGGCGCGCGCGAAGAGCGCGTCCAGACTGCGCAGGTGATGGGACGGGTCGAAGCAACCGGCGATCTGTTCGGGCGTGAGGTGCGCGGTCACCACCGGATCGGCGGCGAGCGCCTCCCGGAACGGCGTGCCGCCATCGGCCGCGACGAGCGCGTGGCGCTGGACCACACGGTAAGCCTCGTCGCGCGCCAACCCCGCGCCGGTCAGTGCCAGCAACACGCGCTGCGAATGCACGAGGCCGCCACCGGCGTCGAGGTTGGCGCGCATGCGCTCCTCGTTGGGCCATGAAGTGCGCGGCCAGGAACGCGTCGGGCAGCACCACGCGCTCGACCGACGAGTGCGAGATGTCGCGCTCGTGCCACAGCGGCTGATCCTCGAGCCCCGCGACGGCGTAACCGCGCAACAGACGCGCCAGACCGGAGACGCGTTCACAACGCACCGGGTTGCGCTTGTGCGGCATGGCCGATGAGCCCTTCTGCTTCTCGGTGAACGGCTCCTCGGCCTCGCGCACCTCGGTGCGCATGAGGTGACGGACCTCGGTGGCGATCTTGTCGAGCGTGCCGCCGAGCACGGCGATGGCGCACAGCAGGGCGGCGTGTCGGTCGCGCTGAACGACCTGGTTGGCGATCGGTTCGGGCTCGAGGCCCAGCGACTCGAGCGCGGCGTCCTCGATGTCGGCGTCGAGGTGCGCGAGCGTGCCCATGGCACCCGAGTACTTGCCCACCGCACAGCCCTGCAGCCCCGCCTGCAACCGGTCGAGCCCGCGTCCCAGCTCCTCGGACCACACCAGCGCCTTGAGGCCGAACGTGATGGGCTCGGCGTGCACGCCATGCGAACGCCCCACCATGACCGTGCGCTTGTGGCGCTGCGCGAGGCCCCACGCCGCGTGACGCAGGCGGTTCACCTCGGCCACGAGCACGCGGCCGGCCTCCTGGATCTGGCAGGCGAGCGCGGTGTCCACGAGGTCGGACGAGGTCATGCCGGCGTGCAGATGACGCGCATCGTCGCCCGCCGTCTCGGCCACCATGCTGAGGAACGCGATGACGTCGTGGTGGACCTCGGCCTCGATCGCAAGCATGCGGCCGAGGTCGAGACGCGTGCGTTGACGGATGCGCTCGCAGGTTCCCGCGGGCACCTCGCCGCGGTTCTCGCGGGCGCGCGTCGCGGCCAGTTCCACCTCGAGCCAGAGCGCGAGCCGACGCTCGTCACTCCAGACCGCGGCCATCTCGGGTCGTGCGTAGCGATCGATCATGTCAGCGCGGAGCCTCCTCGAGGACGAGCGTCACGGTGCGCGTCTTGCCGTCGCGCTCGACCTCGAGCGTGACACGGTCCCCGACCTGGGCACCGTAGATACTCGCTTGTGCGTCCTCGACGTCGTTGGTGACGCGGTCGTTCACCTTGCGGATGCGATCGAGCGGTCGCAGACCGGCACGGTCCGCGGGACCGTCGCGGACCACGCCCGAGATGACGAGACCGCCGGGTTCGGCCCAGCCGAGTCCCAGCCGAGTCGCCGGGCGACGACGGCGGTCACCGGCTGCACGCTCATGCCCGGCCACGCCACGCGCACGCGACCGTGCCGACGGATCTCGTCGAGCACGCGCTTGGCGAGGTTGATCGGGATGGCGAAGCCGAGCCCGATGGACCCACCCCCGCTCGTGAAGATGAAGGCGTTGATCCCGATGACCTGCCCGTCGGCGTTGACGAGCGGCCCGCCCGAGTTGCCTGGATTGATCGAGGCGTCGGTCTGGATCATGTTCTTGTACATGCCGGACGGCGTGGCCTCGGCCTTGATGTCGCGACGCGTGGCGCTGACCACGCCCGCGGTCACGGTGGGCTGCGAGTCCGCGATCATCTGCCCGAACGGGTTGCCGATCGCGATCGCCCACTCGCCCACCACCAGCGAATCACTGTCGCCGAGCGGAGCGACCGGCAGGCGATCCCCCTCGATGCGCAACACCGCGAGGTCGTACACCGGGGAGTCGCCCAGCAGTTGTGCCGGGAAGCTGCGACCGTCGGGCAGGTTGACGCGGATCTCGTCGGCGTTTCGCACGACGTGCGAGTTCGTGAGCACCGTGCCGTCGGACGACACGATGACGCCCGAACCCAGCCCCGGAACGCGCTCGCGGTAGACGCTCGGCGGGAAGAACCGCTCGAAGAAGTCGTCGCGGAACGGCAGGCCGAACGGGTCGGTGCGCACGGTGCGGGTCGCGATCACGCTCACCGTGACGACCGCGGGGCTGACGCGTTGCGCGGCGGTCACGATCGCGCTGCGTCGGGACTCCGGCACCGCGGACGGCGGGACGCGTCCCGGGGCGCGCGGGCCACCGCGCAGGACACCCGCCGTCACCGCCACGCCCGCCACGACCCCGACCACGAAGAGCAGGGTGGGCCACCACCGACGCATCGTCACCGGGCTCACGGCAGCACCTCACCGTCGTAGTAGACCTGTTCGAGCGACAGGCCGCGCGGCGGGGCCATGCGGCCGACCCGGGCCCGATCGCGCGATTCCAGCACCGCCTTCACGTGCGCCCCCGGGTCGGACGTCGCGCACGCCTCGAGCGCCGTGCCGACCATCTTGCGCACCATGTGATACAGGAAATGGTCCGCGACCACGTCCAGCGCCACGCCGTCCTCGGTGTCGCGCCACGCCAGCCGCACCACGTCGCACTCGGGCACGGCGGCATCGTTGCCCGTGGCCTGGAACGCGGTGAAGTCGTGCCGACCGAGCAGCGGCGCGGTGGCCGCCGTCAACGCCTCGCGAGCCGGCAACGCGGGCGGGGCCCACGCGAAGCGCTCGCGCAGCAGATCGGGACGTGCGAGCAGGCGGTACTCGTAGCGACGTGCCCGCGCCGAGTGTCGGGCATGGAAGCCCGACGGAGCCTCGGCCGAGGCCACCACGCGCACGTCGGCCGGCAACAGCCGGTTCGACATCGGCGCCAGTGCGGTGCCCGGCAGCGGCGTGTCCCACTCGAACGAGGCGACCTGCCCGCGCGCGTGCACGCCGGTGTCGGTGCGGCCCGCACCGTTCACCTTCACGTCACCGTCGAGCACCTGGCTCAAGGCCGCCTCCAGTTCACCCTGCACCGTCCGCAGTCCGGGCTGCCGCTGCCAGCCGTGGAACGCGGTGCCGTCGTACGCCACCGTCAATCGGAAGACACGCGTGGCACTCACTGCGCCGAGGACCGCAACGCGGCCAGACGCTCGGCCACCTGCACGGCGTTGAGCGCCGCCCCCTTGCGAAGATTGTCCGAGGACAGGAACCACACGAGCGCGCGCGGATCCGACGGATCGCGCCGCGTACGCCCGACCAACACGTCATCGAGACCGGCCGCCTCGAGCGGCGTCGGGTAGCGCTCGTGCGACGGATCGTCCACCACACGCACCCCCGGGGAGGCTGCCCAAGCGGCACGCGCCGCGGCCGGATCCACCGGGCGATCGAACCACGCCACGACCGACGCCGAATGGCCCACGCGGACCGGCACGCGCACCGAGGTGGGCGTCACCGGGAGCGCGGGCATGTCGAGCATGCGACGGGTCTCCTGCACGATCTTGCGCTCCTCGCCCGTCCACCCCTCGTCGTCGAACCGGTCGATGTGCGCGAGTACGTTGTAGGCGAACGGCGGGCGGCCGTCGGGACGCGCGGGCGGAACGCCCTCGAGCCCCACGCGCACACCGCGCTCGAGTTCGGCCATGGCTTCAGCCCCGGCACCCGAGACCGACTGGTAGCTCGACAGCACCACGCGCTCGAGCGTCGCGAGGGCCCGCAGGGGCTGGAGCGTCATGACGAGCGGGATCGCGACGCAGTTGCCGTTCGCCACCAACGTGGGGCCCGACTCGAGCAGGTGACCGTTCACCTCGGGCACGACGAGCGGCACGGAGGGGTCCATGCGGAACGCGCTCGAATTGTCCACCACGGCGGCACCTGCAGCCTGTGCGACCGGGGCCCATTCGCGGGACAATTCGGCCGAGGTCGCGAACAGGGCCAGAGAGACGCCCTCGAACGCGGTCGCCGAGACCGCCTGCACGGGGCACTCGCGACCGCGGAAGGTCATCGTGCGGTCGGCGGAGCGCTCGCTCGCGAGCAGACGCACCTCGTCGAGCGGGAACGCACGCTGTTCGAGGATGGAGAGCATGGTGCGACCGACCATGCCCGTGGCGCCGAGGATGGCGACCGTGAGCTTCATGCTTCACCCCGGGTTCTCCGCGTCACGGCGCGGACGGGTCCTTGGAGTCGTTGCGGGACCGGCGACACAGAGAGGCGTCTCCGTCGAGGAAGGTCCGGTGGGTGCTTCCGCAAAGCGCGAATCTAGCCCTGCGCCCGAGGAGCGTCAAACCTCGCCGAGCGCGCCCGCGTCCGGGCTCAGGACCGACCGCGCGACCGCCACGGCGACCACGCCAGCAGCACCGCGAAGAACGTGGCGAGGCCCCCCACCCAGTCCCCGAACCGCGTCCACGGCGTGGTCGAACCCGCCGCGGGCAGCGGGGCCACGAGCACGGCCTCCCGCCACACCGGGAGACTGGCGGTGCGCACGCCCCAGGCATCGATCATGGTGGTGAGCCCGGTGTTCGCGCAGCGCGCCACGGGCACGCGGTTCTCGACCGCACGGAACGGGGCCATCGCCGCGTGCTGCACGAGCGCCGCCCCGTCGCCGAACCATTCGTCGTTCGTGATGTTCACGAGCAGGCGCGAGCCCGCGCGCACGTCCTGACGTGCGAGGTCGGGGAAGATGGACTCGAAGCAGATGAGCATGCTCATGGGGTTCCCGTCGGGTCCGTCGAACAGGACCGGCCCCTCGCCCGGCGCCCA